>NZ_JBTEKS010000464.1:0-3181 GCF_054333355.1 Methylomagnum sp.
AAATAGCCACCGCCATCCTGACTATCAGCCCCAAACAAAGCGCCCGCAAAAAAGTCCATTTGAAAAAGTCCAGCCCATCGTCAGCTTTTTTTACACTTTCTCTAACTGGCTCATATAAATTGCATAACCGTTAAAAAAAACATCCTCATTTCAAGCCTTTAGCAAGTTAGGCATGGTTGGTGCATTAATGCTGGCCGAGGAAGATTTGATCATTAACTCCGAAAAAATCGGACTGTAACCAGACAACACGCAAGGAACCCCTACCATGAAAAAGCTAACACTACCCCTGGCCGTCATGGCCACCCTCGCCGCTGGCTCCGCCAACGCATTGGTAATCGATGATTTCAATGGCGACACTTATAATGGCAGCGCCGGCGTGAGCCTTCCGGTGCTTTCTAACGATCCCGCCGGCAACTCTTCCAGTGGTTATGCCCGAGACGTAAGCATCACCAGCACGGGCGATTTCACTGACATACAGATCGACACCGTCACCAACCCCGGCGTCTACGCCCACAGCCAAGGCTCCGGCGTCTTCGGCACCTCCGTCCTCAACTTCGATCTGGGTGGGGCTCTCGATCTGACCGTGGGCGGCACCCAGAATGCCTTCCGCCTTACCCTGACGGCGACCGACCTCAACGGTACGTTTGGTGTCGCCATCAATGGTGGAGCGTTCACCAGCATCACCACCAACGCGGTACTCGTCGCCAGTGGTCTTGTCCTGCCCGCCTACGCGGACTTCCTGTTCTCGCAGATCTCGGGCGACGAAACCACCGCCACGTCCGTGCAGATTAGGATCGACGGTTCTAGCCAATCCGCGCTGGATATCTCCATCGACACCCTGGGCACCGCCTGCTCCGGCCTGGGCACCAGCGGCGGCAGTGGTTCCGTCGCAAGCGGCGGAAACAACGGCACCTGCGGCACGCCGCCGTCCGTACCTGAAATCGACGCCATCTCCGGCACCGGCGCACTGACGCTGATGGCGGGCGCACTGGCCCTGGCGGGCGAACGCCGCCGTCGCCGCAGCTAATAAAGCGGCTGGCTCAATCGAGCATCAAAACGCCGACCCTCGGGTCGGCGTTTTTGTTTGCCTCACCATTCCGATCTTCGTATTCTTGCAGGCATGTCGCAAGAACACCCCTCTTCCTCCCCATCAGATTCCACAACCTTAACGCCTGGGCGGGTGCTGCTCCGCTGGGGGCTGCTGGCGGGCGCGCTGGCGGCGGAGATACTTTTCCTCTCGGTCAGCTTCGACACCGCCGTCTTTGAAAAGGGCGACAACTGGTGGAGCCAGCTCGCCAACAACTCGCCCATCTTCATGCGCATCGGCTTCGCCGCCCTGGCCGCCTTCCTGCTGATTGTCTATCCAAGGCTCGGCGCCCTCGCCAGCGAGGGGCTGCGATGCGCCAAGACCCAAACATTCAGTTGGCTGGGGTGGCTGCTCTTGCACAGCGCGGCCTTCGCCGTTTTTTTCCAATTAACCGGAAGCATGTTCGAGGCCGCCGCGACCGGCACCTATCCGCCCGTTTCCCAAGTCGCCCAATGGGTGCTGGCGGCGACCGCGATGCTGGCGCTGTGGCTGCTGGCGGCCGCGCCGCTCGGCTATTGGTTGAGGCTAGCGAGCCGTGAATGGCTGGCCGTGCTGGGTGCCGCCTCGGCGGGTGCCGCCGCCTGGGGGCTGGGAGAGCTTACCCGCGAATTCTGGCGTCCCCTCGCGGCGGGCACGTTCTGGCTGTCCAAAAACCTGCTCGGCTTGGTTTACAAGCATGTCCTCTACGACGAGACCGATCACGCCCTGGGCACGCCCGGCTTCCTAGTCAACATCGCGCCGCAATGCTCGGGCTACGAGGGCATCGGCCTGGTCGCGGCCTTCCTCATCCTTTACCTGTGGCTGTTCCGGGAACGGATGCGCTTCCCCCACGCCCTGCTGCTGTTTCCCCTGGGCGCATTGACCATCTGGCTCGCCA
This sequence comes from Methylomagnum sp., assembly GCF_054333355.1. Taxonomy (NCBI): domain Bacteria; kingdom Pseudomonadati; phylum Pseudomonadota; class Gammaproteobacteria; order Methylococcales; family Methylococcaceae; genus Methylomagnum; species Methylomagnum sp. Next base: position 1,965 of record NZ_JBTEKS010000464.1, read on the forward strand.
ACGCCGTCCGCATCTCCATCCTCATCATCCTGGGAACCTCCTATTCCCGCGAGGTGGCGTTGGGCGGCTTCCATTCCCAGGCCGGCTGGATAGCCTTCGCCGCCATCGCCTTGGGACTCGTCGTCCTGACCGAGCGCTTCAACCTGTTGACCAAGGCGCCCCATCCCAAAGGGCATCCCATCCAGGAACACCATGACCTCATGGCCCCGGCCCTGCTGGTTCCCCTGCTCGTGTTGATGGGGTCGGTCATGCTGACTTCGGCGCTGTCCGACGGCTTCGACTGGCTCTATCCATTGCGGCCCATCCTCACGGGCATCGCCCTGTGGCGCTACCGAAATGCCTATCGGCAGTGGGACTGGGGCTGGTCGCGAGCCTCCCTCGCCATGGGCGGGGGCGTGTTCCTGGTTTGGCTGTGGCTGGAGCCGGGGCCCACCCACTCGGCCATGGCCGATGGCTTAGCCAAGCTGCCACCGAGCGCCCAAAGTGCTTGGCTGGCGTTCCGGGTCGTCGGATCGGTGCTGCTGGTTCCGGTGGCCGAGGAGCTGGCCTTTCGCGGCTATCTGACCCGCCGCCTGATCGCGGCTGATTTTGAGAAAATCCAGCCCAACCATTTCACTTGGCTGTCCTTCGTGGGGTCGTCGCTGGCCTTCGGCCTAGCCCACGACCGCTGGCTGGCCGGAACCCTGGCGGGCATGGCCTATGCGGGGGCGGTCTACCACCGGGGTCGACTGGGGGACGCCATCGTCGCCCACATGACGACCAATGGCCTGATAGCCCTGTACGTCCTGGCCTTCGGGCGCTGGTCGCTGTGGTCCTGAAGCAGAAAAAGCCCCGCCCCATACACATGGCGCGATTGCCCTACGCCGACGAACAGGGCAATCGCGCCATTGGGTGATGGAAACGGCCGAAGACTTGTTCAAGAAGCGGGGCATGGTCAACCAGGCATTGAAGCGGCGTAAGCCGGGCTTCAACGAGACCCACCATGGCTTCCGCACCTTCGCGAAGCTGCTGGGATTGGAGTTCGACGAGAAGTCGGGGGCTACATCATCAAGGGCCTGGGACGGGAAGATTGACGGAAATAGCCACCGCCATCCTGACTATCAGCCCCAAACAAAGCGCCCGCAAAAAAGTCCATTTGAAAAAGTCCAGCCCATCGTCAGCTTTTTTTACACTTTCTCTAACTGGCTCATATAAATTGCATAACCGTTAAAAAAAAC
>NZ_JBTEKS010000465.1:0-3173 GCF_054333355.1 Methylomagnum sp.
CCTGGCATCTCCAATCCATTGTCTCGGACAACCATTGTCCTACGCCAGCCGCCTCCCGCTTTCAGCAAACGTGAAAATGGCCAAAGTCGAGGACTATCACATCCAGGCTTAAGGGTTTGTTTTTTAATGACCCAGCGTAATAAAGATCGCGCTTGGTGCCCCCAAATATGCCCCCAAAAATCCGGCGACATTTTTTCGTGGTCATGCGCCTATCGTATCCAGCCGTTAAGGGGAAATCACGCTCTTTAACCCGTGACCGCTTCCGCCCCTTCCCCTAACAGCCGGTAAACACTCGCCTTGCTAAGCCCGTATTCGCTCATCAAGTCCTTGATGAGCACGCCCCCTGCCCGCTTAGCCTTCATTTCCTCGATTTGATCCGGCGTCAGCTTGGCTTTCCGCCCGAATTCCACGCCCGTTTCCTTGGCCGCTTCGATACCGTCAAGCTGGCGCTCTTTCCTGATTTCGGTCTCGAACTCGGCGATGGCGGACAGCATGTTGAACATAAGCCGTCCGGTCGGGGTGGTGGTGTCTATCGCTTGGTCGATCACCCGAAGCTCCACGCCTTTCCGTCTTAGCTGGTCGGCGATTTGGGTCAAGTGCAGGGTGGAGCGGGCCAGCCGGTCAAGCCGGGAAATCACCAAGGTGTCGCCTTCCCGCAGATAGTCGAGGCACGCTTTGAGTTGGGGGCGGTCGGCGGTGGTGCCGGTGCGCTTCTCCTGAAAAATCTTGTCGCACTCCCGAAGCTTTTGAAGTTGCACGTCGAGGGATTGGCCGACGGAACTTACTCGCGCATATCCAACGGTTGCCATAGCGGTGTCCTCCTTCGGAATGTCTCATAAAGTCTTGGATGTTGGCGGAATCAAATTATAAGACATTAAAAAAGACACACAAGGGGACAGGTCTCAAAAAGTACACTTTTTTAGACCGTTCCGAGTCGTTCGCTATTGCGAACTGGTTCTATATTCATGCGTCCAGGGCAAAGCGAATAGGCATAGGCGTTTTTGAGTCTTGGCGGGGTAATCGAACCCATCCGCTAGCAGGAAAGAAATCCCACCCGGCTTTAATCACGAAGCATCCCGCCATGCCCTCAAGCCCGTTTGGCCGTCGTCTCATTCACTAGCCGCGCAATCTGCTCCCCCAATTGCTGCGGCTCCCAGCACACCAGGAATTCCCATCTTCCCAACCCACCCCAATGATTGACCGCCGCCGTCCAGCGCCGGGCGGCCTGGTGCTTGGCGTCGGTCTCCGGGTGGGGCTGGCCCTTCACTTCCAGAGACAGGGTGATGCCGTTGACCAGCAGCACCAGATAATCCGGCTCGTACACACGGGGAATGCCGAAGAATTCATAGGGGATGTTGAATTCCAAGTGGTCGTTGCGGGCATAGGCCAGCACCAAGCCTTCCTGTGCCAATTGCTCCAACCGGAACATGGCCGCTTGCTCCCAAGTGTTGGTATCGCAAGCCACATAGTTCAGATGGCTATGGGTGGTCGCCTGGATGGGCTTGACGGTCTTGAAATGGACCTTGCCGGTGCTGCCGATGGGCTGATAACGATTGAGGCGGGGCAACAGCGGGGTTTCGCCGTGGTCTTCGTCCGGCTCGATGGCCGCGACCAGCAAGCCGACGATGCGCTGGGCGTAGTTTTGCAGGCCGATTTCGCACGGGTGGCAGCCGTTCAGGTCCACGCGGGTGTCGATATAGTTCTGGACGATGCGCACCACTTGGGGAAACAGCACGCTGCGGCCCTGCCGTTGCGGCGTCTCGCGGCCCGGATGGCTGGTTTCGGTGAGGGCGCGGACGATTTCCCGAGCGATTTCAAAGGCGATGGTCTGCGGGTGGGTGGATTGGTAATACGCCTGCCGGTCCACCTGCTCGAAGCCGAAGCCGCCGTAAGCGCTGGGATGGCCGATTTTGTAGCCCACTTGGGGGCGCACGAAGGCGGCGGTCGGCGTACTGGATGGGTCGAGCCGGGTGCGTTCCACTTGGCTCAGGTCGCAACGCACCCGATGGTGCTTGAGGTCCACCACATAGCCCTCGACCACCGGGAAGCGGATTTCCAGGTGTTTCCGTTCGGATAGCGCTTTCACCTCGTGCTTCGGTCGGTCTTCCGGCGGCGGGCCGTTTTTCGGTTTGCGGCCCTTGAACGGAATCAGGGAGAACGGCACGCCGAACACGTCCACATATTCCTCGGTCAGCAGGCCGGTATTGGGATCGGGCGTGTAGTCCATGCGCCGCAGTCCCCGCCCCACCACCTGCTCGCACAGCAATTGGCTACCGAAGGCCCGCAAGCCGAGTATGTGGGTCACGTTGTTGGCGTCCCAGCCCTCGCTGAGCATGTTGACGCTGACCACGCAGCGGATGCGCTCGCCCGGTTCGCCGGGTCGGCCCACACTGGACACGATCTTGCGCAGTTCTTCCGCCGCCTCCTTGCGGGTGGCCTTGGGGTCTTCGCTTTCGGCCTGGGCCAACAGGTCCGAGTCGATCCGCAAGGTGACTTCCGCGCCGGGCTGGCTCCACAGTTCCGGGAAGCCTTGCAGGCCAGGGTTATAGCGCTTCTGGGGCTTGGGCTTCTTCTTGCGCTTGGGGCTTTCGTCGTCGTCCGCCTCGTCGTCGGTCTCGTCCACCACCACGGTTTCCTCGCCGGAAATCATCCGGTGGAAATGCTCGGCGATGTCGGTGTTGTCGCACACCACGATCATCACTGGTGGGGTGCGGTCTTGGCCGGGGGTGGAGGCGTTGAGTTGCTCGTAACGCTGCTTCCATTCCCCGGCCAGGGTGAGCAGCGCGTCTTCGGCCTTGCGGTAGACCACATCCGGCTTGGGTTTGCCGCCGCTGAGCTTTTCGCCGCGTTTCAGGCCATCGGTGATGTTCTGCCAGAGCTTGAAATACTTGGGGTCGGGCCGTCCGGTGTTGTCCTGGGTGGGGAGTCTCGGAATCTTGGTGATGCCGCTTTCGATGGCGTCCACCAAGCTGAAATCGCTGACGATCCAGGGGAAGGGCGAACCTTCCGGGTAGCCGCTGCCGTGGATGTAGAGAGGTGGCCCCGGTTGTTTGAACAGGATTTAAGCCGGGATAAGTGGATGCCCTGCTGGGTTAAGCGGCCTTGGGAAGGGCCGGTCGGGGTTTAAAGTAGACCTCATCCGGGGTTTGGCTGTCCAGACTCGAATGGGGTCG
>NZ_JBTEKS010000466.1:0-3166 GCF_054333355.1 Methylomagnum sp.
GAAAGGCTTTCACTGCCTGACGCACCGGATAAGGAACCACCTGGATGACTTCGTGGATTACTTTTTTTCACTCTCTGCGGGGCTATGGAACCATAAAATCTCTTCATCATCAGTGGCTTAGCATCGGATACAACTCTAGTATAGATGGCACGGAACGCCCATGCGTTGGGCCCCAAGGATAAAATCAAACAAAAAGCCCAATATAGCGGCAAGAAAGGCCGTCACATGATGAAGAGCTTGGCGATTTCGGCCTCAATAAAACCATCCTCTTCCTCAGTATGGCCGTGGCGGGAAGCGTCCATGACTATACCCTGTTGAAGCAGCTTTTCGACCCCAGGCTTCCCCGGTTCGGTCAAATTCCGGTTTGGTTGGACCTTGGGTTTCTAGGGGCCGCCAAAGAGTATGCCGAGGCCAAAATAAATCCACCATTCAAAAGACCAAAAAAATCCAAGGACAACCCCAATCCAGGGCTTACCGAGGAGCAAAGCATAATCGGAAACACGCGAGAATCCGCATCCCCGTGGAACACGCCATTGGCGGAATGAAAGTTTTTCACTGTCCGAGCCACCGTCTTAGAAACCACTTGGACACCCTGCAAAATTACTTCTTTGGCCTAGCCGCTGGCCCCACAACCTCCGAATGGCTTGATTGGTAAGGGCCGCACGGCGGGAACAACTCTAGAGATCGAGACGCGCACGATTCCAATTCCCGGTAAGCCTCATGCAGTTGAATCACAGGTTCTGGCAGGGGTTGCAGAGCGGGCCGCCGGGGACGTTCCCTGAGCACCTGGCGGCACAAAGGCCAGTTGGCCCCTTGCCGACGATGCACTTCATTTTTCAAATGAGGCAAGGTATAAAATCTCCTTCACTTTACAAAAGGGAAACTTGAATCATGGTTTTGAAATCCGCATCCACCGTCCGATCCGCTTTGGCTCGATGTCTCGCCGGGCTACTGCTCGCGACCACTGATTTGAACCCGGCGGTCGGCGGCGAAAGCGCCGCCGCCCCGGCATCCGATGGAATCCAACCTTGGGCCTTCAACCTCACCGCCTATCTCTGGATGGCCGGCGTGAAGGGCAATTTCACCGCGGGTCCGGTCAACCAGTCGGTGGACGCCAGCTTCATCGACATCAACAACAAGTCGCGCCGGTTCCCCTTGGGATTCATGGGACGGTTCGAGGCCCATTACGAGCGGCTGGGCTTCTACCTGGACGGCAATTACATGGATTTGGCGTTCAAGCCCAAGTTCGGCGGCATCAGCAATGGCATCGACAGCGAATTGGGCGTGATGGATTACGGCCTGGCCTATCGCGTCTTAGGCCCCCCGGCGGCGGAATTGCCCGCCGCCCTGGCGAAGCAGGGCAATGGCAACTGGCTGGAAGCCTATGCCGGGGCGCGCACGCTCTGGCTGGACAACAGCGTCGATTTCAAAACCCCGTTCGGCAATCCGCTGAACGGCCCGCGCAGCTTCTCGGCCAGCAAGTCGTTCACCAGCCCGGTGCTGGGGGCGCGGTTCATGGTCGGCTTTTCCCCGGAATGGTTCGCCTTGGTGGATGGCACTTTCGGCGGGTTCGGCGCGGGCGGCGTGCAGTTCACCGGGTCCCTGTTGGGCACCGTGGGCTACCGGACCACGATCCTGGACATGCCCACCTCCATCGAATTGGGCTACAAGGCGTTGCGCTACAACATCGACAAAGGCGGCCCCATCCAAACCAACGCCACCCTGAACGGTCCCTTCGTGGGACTCACAGGCTATTGGTGATCCCGCGTCCAAGACCCCCCTGCTTAAGGTGAAAATATGAAGAGAACCACACTGTCGGCCATGCTGTGCCTGCAAGCTTCCCTGGCGGGAGCCGATACCCTCAACCGTACGGTCCTGCCGATTCCCGAACCCAAATACCCGCCGATCAAGGAACTCGACGCCCGCAACGCCAAAGCCCCGCCGCGCTTCGAGGTCAAGGCCCCGGCGGGCGCGCCCAATGTGGTGGTCGTGCTGATCGACGACATGGGCTTCGGCCAGCCCAGCGCCTTCGGTGGCGGGGTCCAGATGCCGACCCTGGAGCGGCTGGCCCAGAACGGCCTGCGCTACAACCAGTTCCACACCACGGCGCTGTGTTCGCCGACCCGCACAGCCCTGCTCACCGGCCGCAACCACCACACCAACAACGCCGGGGCCATCATGGAACTGGCGACGGCGTTTCCGGGCAACACCGGCATCCGGCCCAACAGCGTCGCGCCGCTGGCCGAGATGCTGCGGCAGAACGGCTACAGCACCGCCGCCTTCGGCAAATACCACGAGACGCCGCCCTGGGAAGTCAGCGTTTCCGGCCCCTTCGACCGCTGGCCGACCCATTCGGGCTTCGACAAGTTCTACGGATTCATCGGCGGGGAAACCAACCAGTGGTCGCCCTACCTCTTCGACGGCACCGCCAAGGTCGAGCCGCCCCGCGACCCGAATTACCACTTCACCACCGACATGACCAACCAGGCCATCGCCTGGGTCCGCCTGCAACAGACCTTGACGCCGGACAAGCCGTTCTTCGTCTATTTCGCGCCCGGTGCCACCCACGCCCCGCACCACGTTCCCAAGGAATGGGCAGACAAATACAAGGGCCGGTTCGACGCGGGCTGGGACGCCTACCGCGCCCAAACCCTCGAACAGCAGAAGAAGCTGGGGATGGTTCCGGCCAACACGCCGCTGGCCCCCAAGCCCAAGGACATCAAGGATTGGGATAGCCTCACGGCGGACGAGAAGAAGCTGTTCGCCCGCCAAATGGAAGTGTTCGCGGGCTTCGGCGAGCATACCGACCACGAGGTCGGACGCTTGACGCAAGCCATCGAAGGCTTGGGCGAGATGGACAACACCTTGTTCATCTACATCGCGGGCGACAACGGGGCCAGCGCCGAGGGCGGCATGATCGGGCTGTTCAACGAAAGCACCTATTTCAACGGCGTCACGGAAAACCTCCCCGATATCGTCAAGAAAATCGACGAACTGGGCGGGCCGAAGTCCTTCAACCATTACGCGGCGGGCTGGGCGGTGGCCGGCGACACGCCCTTCACCTGGACCAAGCAAGTGGCCGGCACGCACGGTGGCTGTCGCAATGGGATGGTGGTGCATTGGCCAGTAGGCATCCAAGCCAAAAACGAAGTCCGTTCGCAATGGC
>NZ_JBTEKS010000467.1:0-3160 GCF_054333355.1 Methylomagnum sp.
GGTCAGCGCAGCGGTCGAGCAGTTGTTCGGGAACGTGCCGTTGCTCGGCGACGTCGAGTCGGCCGAGACGTGCATGTCGGAGAACACGACCTTGCCGCAGCGCTCCTCCTCCGCCACCTCGTTCGGCGTCGTGAACTGGAAGTTCTGCGGGATCTGCGTGGCGCCGTTCTGGAAGTAGATCCAGCGCTCGGCCTTCGTGCACACGCCCACGGCCAAGATGACCGCCCCCTCACACGGGCAGGCGCTTGGTGAGCGTGAGAATATTGACGCCGTTCTCGATGCGGAACGCCACCGAATCCACCCCCGCGAAAATCAGGGGCCAGCCCCGCCCCGTCTCCGCCAAAGGGTCCGGCATTTTGGGGTTGTCCGGCAAGGCCGGGATGGGAACGCCGGTCTCACGGCGCTCAATCACCATCACGCCCGGCTCGCAACGCGCCACCAGCCCAATTTCCGCATCGGGCTGGCTGGGGTAGGCGTGCAGCATCGCATTGCTCACGGCCTCGGCCACCGCAATCTCCACCAGCGCCGTCTCCCGGCCCGATAATCCGACGAATTCACACAGAACCCGGATCACCGCCGTCGCCAGCAACAGGTTCTTGGGATCGTTGCCGATGGCCACGCTTACGCCTGGCAAGCTCATGATTTACCTCTCCAAAATTAACAGGCTGATATCGTCGGGGAACGCATCGTTGCCCCGCCAAATTCGCAGCGCCTCACTCACCGCCGCCTTGGTGTCCGCCAGGGACAGGTCGGCGAAACGGGCCAGGGCGTCGCGGAACCGCTCGTAGCCGAATAGCTCCCCTTCCGAATTGGGACATTCGACGATGCCGTCAGTGTAAACATATAAACGGTCGCCGGGCCGAAAGGGCAGATATTCCGACTGATAGCGGCTGTCGTCCAGCACCCCCACCGGCAGGCCGCGCACCTTGGACTCCACGAACGAGCGGTCGGCGTGGCGCCACAGCAAGGGCGGCGGATGCCCCGCCGAACTCAGCCCGACCCGACCGGACTCGGTGTCCAGGACGCCATAGACCATGGTCAGGAAGTAGGAATCCGACTCCGGCTCCTTGCAGAAGCGGCGGTTGAGTTCGGCGATGGCTTGCTCGGGGGACAAAAACGGCAGGTCGCCGTCGCCCCCTCCCGCCCCGTGGGCGGGCGAACGGATTTCGCTGCGCCGCTCCGGCCAGAGCAGCTTGCTGGTGGCGAAAGAAATGAGGGCCGAGGACACGCCATGGCCGGACACGTCGATTTGGAAAAAGGCCAGATGGGTGCCGTCCACCGGGAAATAGCCCAGCATGTCGCCCGCCAATAGGCTGCTGGGAATGAACAGCCAATCCACTTTGGCCTCGGGCCGGTGGCAGGGCTGGGGCAGCAGGGATTTCTGAATCGCCGCCGCCGTGGCAACGTCCTTCTTCATGATTTCGTAGGCCCCGGACAATTCGGCGTTGAGCTTGTCCAGGGCGTCGTTGCGCTCATCCAACTCCTGCTCAAGCGTCAACACCCGCACCCCGGCCCGCACCCTGGCCTGCAATTCCTGCGGATCAATGGGCTTCACCAGGAAATCGTCGGCGCCCGCCTCCATGCCTTCCATCAGCGAGCCCTTGTCGTTCCGCACCGTGAGCAGGATGAAATAGACATAGTGGGACAGGTTCGCCGAGCGGACGGCTCGGCAAAGCTCTGGGCCGGTCAGCTCCGGCATGTTCCAATCGCTGATGACCAGCCGCGCCCGCCGCGCCTGAATCAGCGCGAACGCCTCACCCCCATTGCGGGCGGTCGCAACATCGTAGCCGCGCTTGCGCAGCGTCGCGGACAGGAACAGCCGAGACGTGGGATCGTCATCGACCACCAGAATCAGCATGAACGGCTCCCACCCGCCCATGCCCGCCGACTGAACAGGGTGGCGACGCCCTCCCGATAGCAATCGGCCCGCCCGCCGGGAATCTTGTCGAGAATCTCCCCCGGCGCTTCCTCGCCCCGCGACGGGGCGACCCAGGTCAGGCGCTTGAGATGGAAGCTCAGCCGATGGCGGAGCGGGGTGCCGCGCAAATCCTCGAAGCGGCGGATCAGGAGTTCCCGCAGCTCGTCGGAGGTGTCGTAATCAATCTGGGCGGGCCGTGGCATGGGAAGCACCTTTCATTCGTTGACGCCAAACTCTATACAAAAACAATGGGCTGCCGAGATGCAATGTCCCGGCTCCTGCATCAGCCGAAACAGCCATTCCGTGCCGATTTCCCGCATCCAGCGCGGGGGATGCGCCCGGAGTAGAAGATGCCGATGCCGTCCGGTAGAACCCGCGCCGCGTGTGCCAGGATTTTATGATATTCGGCGTGCCGGTAGGCGATATTCAGGCAATCCGGGTTCACAAAGGCCACGAGGGATGGCGCTTTCTCCCGTACCCGACCCACGATCCAGTCCAGCGCCTCGTCCATGCGGGTGTTGGCGATGGGACGCCGAAGAAATCCAGCGTGTCGGGCATGGCTCTCCCCCCACCAGCAATTGGGCGATGAGGCACCGCTGGCGAGAAAGGCCAATTCGACGGTGCCGGGCAGGCTGAAGACGGCGGGAACCGCTCCGACAATAGCGGCGAGGAATTCAATCGACATGGGCAAGGCTCCGCTAGGCTTCTGATAATTATTTTGATGTCCTGCCCATCAATTATAGTTACGCGATTGCCAGCATGGAGAAACTACCGTGTTGAATGTGAACGCCGCCCCCTCGCTAGCCCCCCGGAAACCGATTGGCCAGCGGATGGTCTGGAAACCCAAGCCGATTGCCCCGTCTGCGGCAGTCCCGACCGCGAATTGGTCCACCCGGAATTGCGGGACCGGATTTTCTTCTGTGCCACGGGGCGCTGGCGGATGCACCGTTGCCGGGCCGGTTCTCTGCACCCGCGCCCCACGCCCGCCACCATCGGCATGGCCTACGAGGCGTATTACACCCACGCCGCCGCGGCAGCGGCGCCTTTCGTGAAACGGGCGCAATCGCTGGGCTATGCCGCCGAGGGCTTGGAATTCGACGACAACGCGGCGCGGGCGGCGGAGGCCGCCGGGTTGAATGTGCGGCAGGGCTTGCTGCCCGACACCGGGCTGGAAAGCGAGGCTTACGACGTGAAGCGGGGTTAGAGCGTTTTGACGCCGTGGGAGTGGGTCGGCGACCGCCA
>NZ_JBTEKS010000468.1:0-3152 GCF_054333355.1 Methylomagnum sp.
GGGAACATGGGACGGCTGAAGGCTTACTCTCGTGGAACGGCTCATGGGCGACCACCGGCGGGCGGGGGTCGTGCTGCGGGCCGGGCAGTGGCTGGCGGAATCCGATTGGATGGGAGGGCGCCACCGGCTGCTGTTCGAGAACGCGGAACAAGTGCGGCAGGCCATCAAGGCGCTTCCCGTGCGGCACATCGTGATCGACGGCTCCGCCGCGCTCCGGCCAGATCAGCGGCTACTACAAGAAGCCGTGACGGGCGACCCGGCGGATTTCCGGTTGGTGGGGCGGTTTCCGATCTCCGAGTCGCCGGGGGCCAGGAAGGGGGACATCCAGATTTATGAATACACGGCGGCGGGCACGCGGCGTCCCGAGGTTGTCCAAGTTCGCCTGGGCCTGGAGCGGAATGGGCGGATATTGGAATATCGCTGGCCGACCGCCGCGCCATAAATTGGATTGCATCATGCCGCCCGGCCCGGAGCGATAGGTTCCACCGAAGCTCCACCCATCCTATTGATCCTACCCGCGCCGGTTTCTAGTATCCTTCGCGCTTCCCCAAACCGGCACCGGATACCGCGTGGCAATCAAACCCATCCTACCCAAAGAACTGCATCCCATCCTGTGCCTACTGCCGCTGCTGGCACCCTATTCTTGGCAGACCGTCGCCTTCGTGGTGATAGGCGTGCTGGCCTCGCTGCTGGAAGGGCTGGGCATCGGCCTGATGATCCCGCTGTTGCAAGGCTCTGGCTCAGTGGCGGGCGCCAATGGTCCGCTGCTGCGCTGGATCGACGCCCTGACCAACCTGCTTCCGGCAGACTCCCGCGCCGAGGCGATCACCGCGCTGATCCTGGGGGCGATCCTCCTCAAGATCATCCTCGCCTACGCCTTCACGGCGCGGGCGGCCTGGATCAAGAGCCGCGTGCTGCACGACACCCGGACCCGGATGTACCGGCAAATCCTCGCGGTCTCCCAAGAATATCTGGACGCGCAGCAGGGAGGCACCTTGCTGCAAGCCCTCTCCAGTGGCGCGACGGATGCCTCCTACTCGGTTTCCTGCCTGCTTTGGCTCATCCTCAGCGTCACCAGCTTACTGGTCTTCTCGCTGCTGCTCATGGCCATTGCCTGGAAGCTGACCCTGGGGGGTCGTGATGACCCTCCTGGTCCTGTCCAAGTTCGTGCGCTGGGCCGTCAGCGGCATGAAGTCGCTGGGCAAGCGCAAGCTGGGCCTTTCCAACGAACTGAGCCAGAGCTTCAAGGAGACCCAGATCGGCATCCGCACGATCCGGGCCTTCGGGCGGGAGGCTTACGAGATCGAGCGCTTCGGCACCGCGTCCCTGGCCAGCCACCGCCTTGAGACCAAGCAGGAACGGCTGGTGTCGCTCGCCCATCCCCTGTCGGAAGGCCTGGCCGCCATGGCCTTGATGGGGATGGTGTTCCTGGCCCTGCGGACCGGGCTCTCGTTGCCCGTGCTGGCGACCGTGGTGTTCATGATGTTCCGGCTCCTGCCCCAGATTCAAAGCGTGAACACCCAGTTCGCCACGATCCTGGCGCGGAACGCGGTGGTCGAGTCCGTGCTGGACTTGATGGACAGCCAAGGCAAACCCTACCCCCGCGCCGGGACGGGCCGCTTTGGCGGGCTGGTCCGGGACATCCGCCTGGAGCATGTCTCCTTCGCCTACCGGGGCAAGGCCGGCGCGGCGCTGGAAAGCGTCGATCTCGAAATACCCAAGGGCCAGACCATCGCCTTCGTCGGCCCCTCCGGGGCCGGCAAGTCCACCCTGATCCACTTGCTGTGCCGGTTCTACGAGCCGACCCGTGGCCGCATCCTGGCCGATGGCCGCGACGTGGCCGAATTCGACTTGGCCTCCTGGCGCGAGCGCATCGCCCTGGTCAGCCAGGACGTCCACATCTTCAGCACCACGGTGCGGGACAACATCGCCTACGGCAGGCTGGGCGCGGGCGAGGCGGACATCATCGCGGCCGCCCAACGCGCCCATGCCCACGACTTCATCATGGCGCTGCCGCAAGGCTACGACACCCTGGTGGGCGACCGGGGGCTGCTGTTGTCCGGCGGGCAGCGGCAGCGCCTGTCCATCGCCAGGGCCATGCTGCGCGACCCGGACATCCTGATTCTGGACGAGGCCACCAACGCGCTGGACCCGATTTCCGAGGCCCACATCCAGGCGGCCATCGAAGAACTTGGGCAAAGCCGCACGGTGCTGGTGGTGGCGCACCGCTTGTCCACCATCGAGCGGGCGGACCGGATCGTGGTGCTGGATCAGGGCCGGATCGCCGAGCAGGGACGGTTCGCGGAATTGTTGGCGCGGGGCGGACTGTTCGCCGGCCTGTACCGCTCGCACCGCCTGGGCATCGCCGACGGGGCGGAACCCGCCCCCCCGCTGTTGGAATCCCCCCCATGAGCCACGAACCACCGCGCTTCTCCATCGTCATCCCCACCCTCAACCGGCCCGGGCCGCTCCGGCATTGCCTGGCGGCGCTGACGGCCCTGGACTACCCGGCGGAGTGCTACGAGGTGATCGTGGTGGACGACGGCGGCCACGCCCCGCTGAATGGCGGCCTGGCTGAATTCCAGGGCCGCTTGAAGATCCGCCTGATCCGCCAAACCAACGCCGGTCCCGGGGCGGCCCGCAACACCGGCGCGGCGGCGGCCAGCGGCGAATATCTGGCCTTCACCGACGACGACTGCCACCCCGAGCCGGGCTGGCTGCGGGCGTTCGCGGCCCGGTTCGAAGCCCGGCCCGACGCCCTGCTGGGCGGACACACGCTGAACGGGCTGCCGGAAAACATCTATTCCGCCGCCAGCCAAGCCTTGCAGGCCTGGTTCTACGACTATTGCGAAACCCACGACGTGTTCTGGATTGATCAAGCCTCGGTCTGCTCGGCGATCTCCAAGGCGTCGTCCACCTCAATGCCGAGGTAGCGGACTGTGCTTTCCAATTTGCTGTGGCCCAGCAGGAGCTGGACCGCCCGGAGATTGTGGGTCCGCCGGTAGACCAAGGTGGCCTTGGTCCGGCGGAGGCTGTGGGTGCCGTAAGCCGCCGGGTCCAAGCCGATGGATGGTCGACGATCCGGGCATACTGCCGCGTGGAAAGATGCAAAGAGGCGTGCTCGCGGCTGGGGAAGAGATATTGGTCAGAGA
>NZ_JBTEKS010000469.1:0-3149 GCF_054333355.1 Methylomagnum sp.
GGGTACATGCCCACCCTACAGGAATGCGGTGATGACTGAAGTTCCTTGCCAATCAGGAAACCCTATTGGGCAGAGGCGCTCCCGTTTTCCTCGGATAGGCCGGCTCGGTTTTCAAAACCGAATCGGCCTTGCGCCTGCCTCCGTGTTTCTACCTAGCGAATTAATTTGAATCGAGCCGCGCCGTCCCTGTCCTAAGGTGAAGGGCATTTGCTTCGATATTTGAACGCCCTTTGGATTAGGGAACTTTTCAGCTCACGAAAGGAGACGGTGATATGGCTATCAATCTGTTCGACGGGAAAGGCATTCCCCTGGACAAACAGCGGTTCACTTGGAAGGACATGGTGCAGAAGCCCATCAGCAAGCTGGACGACGAGGCGTTCACGCGGATCAGGATCATCCTGATGAATGGCCTGGAAACGGAAGCCCTGCGCTTCGGCCACATGTGCGCCCGCATGAACAAGGACTTGCAACTGCCACTGGCGAAGGTCCGGCGGGTGGAACAGCACCAGCAAACCACGATCAATTGGCTCATCTCGTCGGATCATTCGCCGCTGGAGACCACCATCGCCTATGAACAGGTGGCGGTCGAGGTCACGGCGGCGGTGGCGCAGAACGAACCCGATCCCTATCTGGCCCAGGTCTACCGGCTGGGCCTGCTGGAAGACTTCGACCACCTCTACCGCTACTCGGCGCTGCTGGACCGGCTGGAGGGCAAGGACGCCAACAACATCCTGCAATCCCACACCGACATCATTCCGGGGCGGCCCACCGTGGACGAGCATCGCTCGCCGGAGAACGACCTGCGTAACCATTACGACAAGACCAAGGCGGACACGATCAGCAAGCTGCACGCCGGGACCATCATGGCCGCCGAGTACCAGACCCACGACTTCTACGCCAACGTCGGCCCCATGTACGCGGACCCCATCGCCCGCCAGTTGTACGCGGAAATCGCGTCCATCGAGGAGCAGCACGTCACCCAGTACGAGTCGATCATCGACCCCACCGAGACTTGGCTGGAGAAGTGGCTGCTGCACGAGGCCACCGAGGTCTACAACTATTACTCGTGCGTGGAGCAGGAAACCAACCCGCGCATCAAGGCCATCTGGGAGCGCTTCCTGGATTACGAGCTGGGCCACTTCACCCTGGTGTCGGAGTTGCTCAAGAAATACGAGCGCCGCGACCCCGCCGAAATCATTTCGGCGACGCTGCCGGAGCCGATTCCCTTCAAGAGCAACCGCGAATTCGTCCGCCAGACCCTCGCCCAGGAAGTGGACCTGCGCACCGACGGCACCCGGTTCGTGGACAAGGCCCAGGAACCCAAGGAATCGCTGGAATACCGCCAGCATCTCAACTCCCAAGGCTCGCCCTCGCAGGCCGTGGCGGCGGGCTACCAGTGGTCGCCCGGCACCGAACTGAACCGCCGGGTCGCCGGCTGACATCCCATTACACAAGGAGGAGAACCAACCATGACCAAGCAAGCCGTTGAAATGAGCATGAAGAACCGCACCGGCATCGACATGTCGCCCCTCGACAGCCAGCAAATGATCGACGCGTCCGAGCACGCCCAGCCCAGCTCGCCGGGAGACGCATCGGCCCTGGCGGCGTTCGACAGCCAATACATCCGCGAGGCCGAGCCGGTGGGTTCGGTGCCGCTGCCCGGCACGCTGAAGGGCGCGGCCCAAACCATGCTGAACAAACTGGGCGGCAAGAATCCCGAGGTGTTGATCGACAAGCTGGGCGAGCGCCTGGCCTTCGAGCGCACCGGCACCCGGCTGTACGACTATTTCATCGCCAAGTGCGAGGCCACCCAGGCGGATGGCGGGATTTCCATCGACACGCTTAAGCAGTTCCGCAAGGAAGAAGCCCTGCACTTCAAGCTGGTGGCGAACGCGCTGGAATCCCTGGGGGCCGACCCGACGGCGCAAACGCCCGGTGCCGATGTGTCGGGCGTGGCGTCCAGCGGCGTGCTGCAAGTGCTGAGCGACCCGCGCACCAGCGTGTCCCAATGCCTGGAGACCATGCTGACCGCCGAACTGACGGACAACGCGGGCTGGGAATTGCTGTTCAAGCTGGCGGGCGAAATGAATCTGCACGACATGGAGAAGGATTTCCGCCAAGCGCTGGTGGAAGAGGAGGACCATCTCAAGCACATCCGCCACTGGCACGAGCAATCGGCCTTCAAGCAGGCGGGGCTGGCGGCGGCCTGATCGAACCCGAACACACTGCAAGTTATCGCAAGCGGCGATCTTGGGCCTGCCTTCGTGGCGGGCCTTTTTTTGCCCGCGCACAAGCCACTGCGCACCGTTAGTGCATTTTCATCCCGGGCGCGAGAAGAGCTTTCCGCGGGAGCGGTCTTTAGACCGCGACCTACCACGAGTCGCGTTCTAAAGACCGCTCCCACGTCCATTCCACCAAATTTTAATGGCAGAGAAAGCGGGGGGCTCGTGATCGGGCAAACCATCCCGGCGCTCAAGGGTCGAAGAATCAACACCGCCACAAGCTGTCGAGGAACGACCATGACGAGACTCGGGAAAATCATCGCCATCATGGCGCTGGGAATGAGTTCGGCGGCGGCTGTGGCCGGGGACATTCCCGGCAGCGCCGACGGTGGCCTCCGCTACGCCACGGGCCAGAATTGGATCGCGTCGTCCAAGGATGAAAAGCTGTCCTACCTGGCCGGGCTGGGCAACGCCATCAACGCCGAGTTCGCCTACCAGATGACCAGCCAGCCCCCGCCCGCCGACAATCAAACCCTGGTCCAAAAAGCCCATCGCGGCTTCTCCGCCTACACCGTCGGGCAAGTGGCCGAACGCATCGACCAATGGTACGCCGGCCATCCCCAACAACTCGGCAAGACGGTGCTGGACGTGATTTGGCTGGAAATCATCAAACCCGCCCCGCCGCCCGGGCGCAGTGAATAACCGACCGACTTAAGTTAGGTACAAACCCATGGTTAAACGGACGACACTTTGGTTCGCCGCCGTCGCCCTGTTGACGGCGGCGGGCTGCGCCACGCTTGGCGGCGCGGCCATAGGCACCGGAATCGGCGCCCTCGGCGGCAACGCCCGGATGGGCGCGGCGGTCGGCGCGACGACCGGCGCCGTCATCGACATCTTCGGGCACCGCTAAGGCACTCAGGCGTAGGT
>NZ_JBTEKS010000470.1:0-3146 GCF_054333355.1 Methylomagnum sp.
CACCCCCCGGATCGCCTCCAAGGCGACTTTGGCCTTGAACTCACCGCTGAATACCTGGCGTTTCTTCTCGCTCACTCCGGACTCCACGTTCTCGCCCGTCACCATCTTAAATGACTGTCCGGAAAACGGGGTCCACTATACTTTTTTATTGACGGGAACGCCGGGAGGGATAAACCCGCCCCGGCGTCAGGGTTGAATGGTTCTGTCCGATTTAGCCGAAAATCTTGGCGTTCATCCGCTCCACCACGAAAGCCGTGTGGGCTTCCGACAGGTGGGAATACCGCTTCACCATTTGCAAGGTCTTGTGCCCCAAGGTTTCGGCGATTTCCGCCAAGCTAGCGCCATTCATGGCGAGATAAGACGCGGCGCTATGGCGTAGGTCGTGAAAGCGGAAGTCGTGAATCTCGGCCTTTTCCAGCGCCTTTTCCCATGGTTGTCGCAAGTCGATGGGTTCGGACGGGTCCGCCTTGCCGGGAAACAGCAGGTCGGTATCCAAGCGGCGCACCTTGGCGAGTTCCTTCACGCAATCCAGGGCGTGCCCCACCAAGGGCACCACGCGGCGCTCGCCGTTCTTGGTCAAGTGCAGCACGATCCGCCCGCCCGGCACGTCCACCACGCCCCAGGCACGATGCTCGGGCGGGTGCTTCGGGTCTCGCCAGTACAGCCCCATGATTTCCCCGGCCCGCATCCCGGTGGACAGGGCCAGCACCACGGCGGGATAAAGCAGCGGGTTCGAGGATTCCCGGCACGCAGAAAGCAAGCGGGCGCGTTCCTCGTCGGACAGGAAGCGAACCCGGCCACGGGGCAGGCTCGGCTTTTTCACCTTGCCCACGGGCGAAATTTCCAGCCAGCCCCATTCGCCCACGGCTACCGAAAAAGCATGGCTCAACACAGCGAGATATTTAGCGGCGGTGGCGTTGGCGCGGCCTTCATTCATGAGCCGGTCCCGGCACTCACCCAGCAAGGCGGGCGTAATATCGGCCAGGGCATAGGCACCAATGGCGTCTTTCCACCACTGCAAATGGTGTTTTCGGTCCCCGGCGGCTTTGGGGTTCTTCGCCAGCACATCCAGCGTATAGCGGTCGATCAATTCCGCTAGGGTGTGCTTCTTGGCTTCGGTGGTTTTGAAATGCCGCCCCTCCCGGATGGCGCTTTCCGTCGCGGAAGCCCATTTCTTGGCGTCGGTCAGTCGGTCGAAGGTGGCGGTTTGTGCGGGATAGCCTTTCAGCCGGACCTTCACCCGGTAGGCCGTCTTCCCGTCTTGCGTGGTGCGTTTTTCGATGTTTGCCATGTCGTGCCCCTTATGGCTGGTGCGGGTTCAAGCTCGGGGCATAGGCACGGGCGGTCGGTTCGGTACAATGTGGACGGCCCCCACCTTGTGCCCCAAGGTGTGCGGGTCAGGGTCGGACGTGGTAACGACACGTTCGGCCCACCCTCAACAAAAGGCTACAACAAAGCACCAAAAACCGCAACATAGAATACGTAATGCGGTAGTCTTGGTTTATTTATTAATTTAAATCATTGACTTAAGATTAATGTCGCCACAAAAAGGGCGATTAAGGGGCAATTGCTCGAAATGATGGGGCAGCGAAGGGGCGCTTGAGGTGTTCGCGCACTCTCGAAATAGGAATTCTGGAACTGAATTCAGTGAGCAAGAAACCGGGGTGGTTTTGCTGTCATGTGTTGCGGTCGAGTGCCCCACCAGTGCCCCACAGGCAATAAAAAAGCCCTTAAGCTTTCGCTTAAGGGCTTGATTTGATTGGAGCCGGTGATAGGATTCGAACCCACGACCCGCGCATTACAAATGCGCCGCTCTACCGACTGAGCTACACCGGCCAGGTAAATCTGGGGATTTGAACGAAGGGATGGTCCCTTGCGCTTAAATCCCGAATCGGGCCGCGATTGTATTCAAAAAATGTCGGCTTCTCAATCATTTGATTGGACTCACAAGCGCCCCGGAGCGGGCCAAGCGGAATCATGCGCGCTCCATATCTGGCTAATCCACCGCCTGATTGGTCTACCATATCCAGCCTTATAGGCTCTCCAACGGAGCCGCCCACCGGGGGAATCTTAAAAAACACACCTCCACAACCTCAACTCGGTGCCACCGTGAATAAAAAGCCGCTCTTCGCCCTGCTCCTGTTTGCCCTCGCCTTTCTCACTGCCTGCCAAACGCCGGGCCTGAGTCCCGGCGACCCCGCCACCGCCGCCCGGATCGACCGGGAAGTGGACATCGCCCTGCGCAATCTCTACGACGGCACGCCCGCCGTCCGCACTCTGGCGCGGGAAGCCAAGGCCATCCTGGTATTTCCCAGCGTCGTTAAGCTGGGCTTCATCGGCGGAGCGGAATATGGCACGGGTGCCATGCGCCGGGGCGACCGGACGGTGGGTTATTACAACCTCATCGCCGGTTCCTATGGCCTTCAAGCGGGCGTGCAGTCCTACGACTACGCCATGTTCTTCATGACCCAAAGCGCCATCGACTATCTGAACAACACTGGCGGCTTTGAAATTGGCGTCGGACCCAGCGTCGTCCTGGTGGACGCCGGGGTCGCCAAGAACTTGACGACCACCACCGCCAAGAACGATGTGTACGCCTTCGTATTCGAGCAGAAAGGCTTGATGGCGGGCCTGGGTTTGCAAGGCTCGAAGATTACCCGGATTACCCCTTGAATTTGGTCGGGCAGGCACGTACCCGTGCCCACCGAAACAACGAATAACTGACCCTCCATGAAAATCACCATCATCCCCGTCACCGCCTTCCAACAAAACTGTTCCCTGCTGTGCTGCGAGAAAACCGGCGAAGCCGCCGTGGTCGATCCGGGCGGCGACATCGAGCAGATTCTGGAAGAAGTCGAAGCCGCTGGCGTCCGGCTGGTGAAAATCTTGCTGACCCACGCCCACATGGACCATGTCGGCGGCACGGCGGAACTGGCGAAACGCTTAGGGCTGCCCATTGAAGGCCCGCACCGGGAAGACCAGTTCTGGATCGACGATCTCCCCAAGCAATGCGCCATGTTCGGTTTGCCGCTGGCCGATGGGTTCACGCCCGACCGCTGGCTGGAGCAAGGCGACACCGTGAGCTTCGGTGCGGAGACGCTTGAAGTGTTGCATTGCCCCGGTCATACGCCGGGCCATGTGGCGTT
>NZ_JBTEKS010000471.1:0-3110 GCF_054333355.1 Methylomagnum sp.
AGTTGGAAAAACAACGTCAAGCCATATTGGATGTTTGCAAATCAAAAAAATATGACCCTATGAAGATACCTGACGGGGGCAAGGGTATTTTGAAGAAAATTTGCGAAACTGATTATCCGGATTTATTCGACGGCGAGACCAGTTTCGATAATGCTTGGAAGACAAGTAAAAAACTTTTTCGCATGGCGAATCATGCCAGTTACAGCAGGAGAGGGGTTGATTAACCCCAAGAATCCCAAGAATCTCCACTTCGTATCTCTACATTCCTAATAAGGACAATTTGCACCAAGCCGCGACAACAACTCTCGGCGATTCACTTAACTGAATGAAAGGTGCAAATTATGACTACTCAGAAACAAATTCAAACATCATCCCGTCTTATTCCGGTTCCAGAATGGAATAAACATCATTCCTGGCCCCCTATCGGTGGCTTACGCCACTTAATTTTCAATGAAGAAACCAACGGATTTGCTAACGCATTTAAGCGTGTTGGAAAAAGAGTTTTAGTAGATGAATCGGAGTTTTTCCGTATTATCGAAGAGCAGAACAAAGGGGGTAAATAATGACTTCCCCTACATTTCCACGCTACAACACATTAACTGCCCGCGCGCTAATGCGCCTTTTAAATGGCCGCCAATTTACGCACCAAGACTTTCAGAATGAAACCGGAAGCTATCGCTTGAGCAGTTTTATCGAGCAATTACGGAACCGCCACGGATGGCCTATCGAAACCAAGGAAGAAACCGCACTCACCCAAGACCCGACCGGCAGGATGGCAAAGTATGGACGCTATTTAATCGACCCGCCGATTCTTAAGGATTTACGGCAGGAATTGGGCGAACGGCCAGAACTATTTATTGAAGCTGTTCGGGTATTTGAAGCAAGGGCGGCGGCCACCGCCCAAGCAAGGAAGGCTCAAATATGAAAAACTTGCAGAAGGATTATATCAAAAGCTCAATTAATCCGTTTGACTTTTACCGGCACGAGTTACCCCATGCGCGGCTAAAAAAGCACGGCTGGAATGACGGCGGCCTTTGTCCGTTCCATGCCGATAATAAGCCTGGCTCATTTCGTGTCAATCTGGCGTCCGGGGCTTATAAATGTTTTGCTTGCGGCATGGCGGGAGGCGATGTTATCGCCTTCACTATGGCGTATTACGGATTGGCATTTATCGAAGCCTTGAAAAAGCTGGCCGATGAATGGGGGATTCTATGACGGAAATCCCACAGAACTACAACGGCAAGCCATTGACGGCAAGCTGGACTTATTGCGCCATGGACGGCGCACCCTTCGGGGTGGTAGCACGGTATCAGAACGGAACCGACAAAAAAGACATCGTGCCATTTTTCAAGCCCAACAGTTCAGGCTGGACGGCGGGGATTGAGCTAACCCCCCGGCCTTTGTATGGTCTGGATAAGCTAGCAAACCATCCAAACGATAAGGCTGTTTTCGTCGTCGAAGGAGAGAAAGCGGCGGCAGCCCTGCACAGTTTGGGTATTGTTGCGGTTACATCCTTGGGCGGTTCACAATCAGCCAGCAAAGCCGATTGGACCCCATTGAACGGCTATAAAACCGTTTATCTCATGCCGGACAATGACGAACCCGGCGACCACTACGCGCGGGACGTTTATGCGGCGTTATCGGCCTTAGAATCGCCCCCAGCGGTTCAATTGGTGCGTTTGCCTGATTTACCCGAAGGCGGCGACATCGTGGACTGGCTGCAAAACTACGCACCAGACTGGGACGGTCTGAAGCCTTTCCCCGCAAGTGAAAAGGATTGGGCGCTTGCCGAGTTTCGCTCGGAACTGAAAAAAGCCGAGCCAATACCGGAAGGATGGAGCTTAGCGGGTTTAGCGGGTGCAGGGTCTGGCGTTTTTGAGTGGGAAAAACCCAACGAAATCGAAACCAAAACGCCAGCGGTTGAAGCTTTACGGCCTGAACTGATGCCGGAGCCTTTCCGGCCCTGGCTTTCGGATGTGTCCTACCGGATGCAGACACCCCCGGACTTTGCCACCGTATCGGCTATGGTCATTACCGGCTCAGTCATTGGCGCGGGTTGCGGTATACGGCCTAAGCGGTGGGATGACTGGGAAGTTATCCCGAACCTATGGGGCGCGGGTATCGGGCGGCCTTCGGTTTTTTTGAAAAGCCCCAGCATTAAAGAGCCGATGCAACCGCTGGAACGCTTGCAAGCCGAGTACAACAAACGCCACGAGCAGGAAAAAGCCGAGGCGGAGTTTGATGACCTTGCAACTAAGGTCCTGTTGGATGATGTTAAAAGCCAGCTAGCCCAAAAAGCCAAGGGCAAGGGCAATGATAGGGTTGTTAATCCCGACGACATAGCCAAGCTCAAAGGCGATTATATGGAGCTAACCCAGAACGCCACCCCGAAACCCAAAAAACGGTTATTTAAAACCAACGAAACCAGTATTCAAAGCATGACGGTATTACAGAACCAGAACCCGCGCGGAATATTGGCTTTTCGGGATGAATTAACCGGCCTACTCGTTAAATGGGACAAAGAAGACGGGGCAGAAGAACGCGCCTATTTTCTGGAAGGCTGGAACGGTAATGGCAGCTATACCGATTACAAGATAATGCGCGGCCTCACCGATGCAAAGAATATCTGTATCAGCTTATTAGGCGGCATCCAGCCGGACAAGTTAAAGCGGTATCTGTACCAAGCCATGAAGGGTAATAATGATGGCCTAATGCAACGTTTTCAGCTTGCCGTATGGCCGGATGAGCCGGAAAGCTGGCAGTTGATAGATACCATACCCAACAAGGCCGACAAGCAGCGGGCGTTTCACATTCTGCAAACCCTGGCGGAAATGGATTTTACCCAATGCGGAGCCATGCAAGGCGACTATGACGACCGCCCTTATTTTCGGTTTGATGAGGAAGGGCAAGCGATTTTTAATGACTGGCTCACCGAACTCCAGACCGTCAAACTGCAACAGGAAGACAATCCGTTAATGGTCGAGCATTTCGGCAAGTTTCGCTCACTGATGCCGAGTCTGGCTTTGATATTTCATCTTATCGATGTGGCTGACGGTAAAGCCTCTGGGCCTGTATCGGTTAAGGCCGCCTGTCTAGCCGTAGCATGGTGC
>NZ_JBTEKS010000472.1:0-3090 GCF_054333355.1 Methylomagnum sp.
AAGTCCAAAGCGAACCCTAATCCAGAACTAACGCCAGCCCAGAAAAAACATAATCGAAAACTTGCGAAAACCCGAGTCATTGTTGAGCACGCCATTGGCGGGATGAAATGCCTTCATAGTTTGTTGCATCGCTCAAGAAACAATCTGTCGCATTTGTTAGATACCTTCATTTATATTGGGGCTGGCCTCTGGAACTTTAAACTGTCATTAAAAACAGCAACTTAGGTCGGGAACATGTCTAATAACCATCCGCGACAGGCCAGGGATAACATCCTTCCAAGGGATGCTATCCCGGCATGGCGATTAAGCCACGGCCACAGCCTCTTCAAACACCCCGCCCACCTCGCCAACCGCCCCCCGCTCAAACCGCAGTTCCCGCCCGTGGAATCGCCGCAAACTGGCGCGGTGGCCGATGGACACGATGGCCGTGTCGGCCAGCCGCTCCGCCAGCAGCGCGTAAAGCTTGGCCTCGCCCGCCTCGTCGATGGCGGAAGTGGCTTCGTCGAGAAACAGCCAATCCGGCTTAATCACCAAGGCCCGCGCAATGGCGATGCGCTGCTGCTCGCCGCCCGACAGGCGTTGCGCCCAATGGGCGGACTCATCCAGCGCGGGCACCAAATGGGCCAGTCCCACCTCGGCGAGAACCTCGGCCAGCGCGGCCTCGTCCGCCCCGTTGCCCCGGTCGGGATAGCGCAGCACGTCGGCCACGGTGCCGATGGGCAAATAAGGCCGCTGCGGCAGGAACAGCGTCCGCGCTCCCGCTGGCGTCTCCACGCGGCCCGCGCCGAACGGCCACACCCCCGCCAGCGCCCGGAACAAGGTGGATTTGCCCGAGCCCGACGGTCCCGACACCAGCACCCGCTCGCCGGGCTGGACGCCCAGGTTCACGGCCTCGGCCAGCACCCGGCCCGTGGGCAGGGCGAGTTGGAGGTTTTCCGCATTCATTTCCATGCCTGTGGTCACGACTGAAACGATGCCGGGCGATTCCAGCGCGGCCCGCTCCGCTTCGTCCATCGCTTGCTCGAAGCTGGTCAGCCGGTCCACCACCGCCCGCCACTCGGCCAGTTGGGTGTAGCTGTCCACGAAAAAGCTGAGCGCCCCCTGCACCTGCCCGAATGCGCCGCTGATCTGCATCAGGCCGCCCAATTGAATGGCCCCGGAGAAATAGCGCGGCGCCGCCACCAGCATCGGGAAGACATTGGCGGCGAGGCTGTAAAAGGTGGTCATCGCGTAGACGTTCTTCCGCACCGTCATCAAGCGCCGCCAGTTTTTCACCACCTGCCCGAACGCCGAGAGGAAGCCGCGCCGCTCGTCGGCCTCGCCTTGGTACAGCGCCACCGCCTCGGTGTTCTCGCGGAACCGGACCAGACCGAACCGGAAGTCCGCCTCGCAGCGCTGTTGCTCGAAGGTCAGCCCGATCAAGCGCCGCCCGATCACATGGGTCAGGCCGGTGCCCACGATGGCGTAGAGCAGGGCGACCCACACCATGTAGCCGGGAATCTCGACGCCGCCAACGACCGCGCTGCCCGACAATTCCCACAGGATGGCGATGAACGAGCCCAGGGTGACGAGCTGGTTCAGGAAGCCGAGGCTGAGCGTCAGGGTAATATCGACGAACTCGCGGAGGTCTTCGGCGATGCGCTGGTCGGGGTTGTCGGTGGCGGTGTCAAGCAGCTGGATGCGGTAATAGGCCCGATGGCTCAGCCAGCGCTCGATGAACCGGGCCGTCAGCCATTCCCGCCAGCGGATGCGCAGCCACAACTGCAAATACAGTTGCCCCAGCCCGAACACCACGTAGATCAACACGATCACGCACCACTCGCCCAGCAGCCGCCAGAAGGCCGGCTGGTCCTTGTTCTGTAGCGCGTTGAAGAAGTCGCCGTTCCAGGTGTTGAGCCGGACGCTGAGGTACACCAAGAGCAGGCTGATGGCGACGATGGCCGCCAGCAGGATCAACCCCGCCCGACGATCCGATCCCCACCAGTAGGGTTTGGCGAGCCCCCAGAAATCGCTCAGGAACGGCTTGATATTGCGCATTTAATGTCTCCCGAAAGCTTGAAATTCAATTAAATAACCGTATGAAAACCATGGCCCATAGTGAGGCGATTTTGCGGCCAATAGTCCGTGGTTTATGACAATCCAGGCGAATATTGCCCATCCGATAATGGGGCTGGACGCCCCGCGCCAGAATTCGGCCTAAGTCAATTCGCCAAACTGTGGCCTGTTTCTCAAAAATAGAAATGATGCCTGCTATGTTTAGAAACAATTGGCTAGGCAAGCATTCTGGCTTGAGCAAGCCCACCATCCACGACCAGATGATTAAATAAAATACCTATGAGCATGGATATTTCACATATCGCATTGATTGTGTCGGGTATCAGCCTATGCGTTTCCCTTTATATGGCCCATAAGCAAAAGGGGATTTCCGCTGTCGCCAATACTTATCTGGACGCCAATGAATTGGTGGGATACCGGCTTGGCCTATATATCGTCAATTCCGGCATGGAACCCACCACGCTGCGTAGCGTCCTCATCGACACGTATGATGGGCAAATGTTCAGGCACCGGCTGCGGGATGATGGCGGCAATCAAATCAGGCTGGCACAAAGCGAGTTCTACGAGTGTTTTCTGACCCAAGCGAATTCCGACATCGCCGCTTGGGCAAAACATAAAATTAAGTCCGTGAAGGTGGTGGATTCCTACGGCGAGGGCTGGGAGGTCAAGGATTTCGCCGACATTATCAATCAGCGCCATCACGCCGGGATGCGCTTCTCGGATTTTTTGTGGGGCGATTTCATCGGTCAGGTTAAATCCGCGCTGACTCGCCACGACGGCGGCAAGCCGGGCGGGCCAAAGCCGGGCACCGCATCGACCTAAGGCGATTTCCGAAAATGCTTGTCACCGTTGATCTGGATGTAGGATGGGTGGAGCGTACTCGCGAAACCCATCGAGCCGGACACAGGGTGATGGGTTTCGCTTCGCTCTACCCATCCTACAGGTATGTCTTTTCCTGGAAATCGCCTAAGCCCTAAGTCCGAACCAAATTGCCTAGCGCCCGGCCCACGGCACGGGTTTCTTTCCGACGCATCC
>NZ_JBTEKS010000473.1:0-3081 GCF_054333355.1 Methylomagnum sp.
GGCCGACTCGGTTTTGAAAACCGAGTCGGCCCACGTCCGCCGGGTAGGGGTTGTTGGGCGGGGTGCCGCAGGCGGTGAGCGACAGGCACAAAAATAAACCGAAGCGCCGGATCAACCGGGCAGGCTGTAATGATGAAGGGGCGGAATCGGGCATAATTCCTCGGAGAATGGCAAGGGCGGGCCGGGACATTATATGCCGCCCCGTCCCAGCCGCCTTCCGCCCACGCCAATGCCCCGGCGATATCAAAATAGACGGGGATGGCGACGGGGTGCCTTGCGAAAACCAATGGTGTAAACAAGAGCGTCAACCCGTTTAAACATCACAGAGACGCATCATTTTATAGACTTTATAGCAAATGGATTGACGTACCTAGAATCGCTGGTTATCTTGAATTACCACCCAATTAACAATGAGTGGCATCTTCATATAACAACTCATACCTCTGGAGTACCCCATGCTAAAGCACACCCTGTCACGCTTGGCCCCCCTCGTGCTGCTGGCATTCGCCGCGCCAGCCGCGCATGCCGCTCCATTCAGTTTTGTATACAACGACACGGTGTCCGATCCCGGCACCGTTCCAGACATCCTCGCGGGCGACGCCGTAAAAATCACTATTACCTTGGATAACGGTGGCTCAAGCGCCAGCAGCCAGACCTGGACGAGCAGCGACCTGACCTCGCTCAAGTTCGATTTTGATAATGGCACGCTGGTGACGACATTCACCTCGCCATTCGACGGCGGGTTGGACTCTGGAACCGGCGATTTCATGACCGACGGTGCCGGCGCATTGACCTCGATATTCACGCTGTGGGCTGACTCGAATATCACGGTCAACTTCGCGACCAATGATCCCAATCTCACCAACGGCGCTTGGCAATTGGGCGGAGGCTCCACCGACGGTGCCTACTTCAATGATGTCAGCGCCATCATCCTCAGCGGTCAAGGCTCGATAGCATCAGCGGGCAACTGGGTCTTGGACGCGCCGGGCAGTGGCAGCCCCGTGCCCGCGCCCGCCACCCCGCTGCTGATCCTGGCAGGTCTGGCCGCATGGCGTAGCGCGCCCAGCCGTCGGACGGCTTAAAGCCCAGCGTCCAGAGGCCATAACCCCCGGCAAGCGCGAAAACCACCACCGATGGCCGTGGAAATCCACCGCCATCGGCCCGCGATGATTCGCACCCCTCCATTCCCCCATCCCCGACCAGCGCGCGTTCTTCCTGCACGCCACCTTACGGCGGCTTAGGATTTGGCCGGAAATAA
Source organism: Methylomagnum sp. (assembly GCF_054333355.1). Lineage (NCBI taxonomy): Bacteria > Pseudomonadati > Pseudomonadota > Gammaproteobacteria > Methylococcales > Methylococcaceae > Methylomagnum > Methylomagnum sp. Next base: position 1,259 of record NZ_JBTEKS010000473.1, read on the forward strand.
CTTCCCGAGTTGCAACCCGGAGGGTTGCCAGCGATTAGCCGGGGTTGGGCGCAGCGATACCCCCGGTTATCCAGGGATGCGGCGGCGGGGCTAAACCAGCCTCTATTTGTCGAGATTCGGTCGATCACACCGCGCCGCCAACAGGGCGGCGATGGCACCCCCCCTCAGCGCCCTGCGATGATCCAGCTCGGCCGCCAACCCGGCACGCCATGGCGAGGCCGACGCTTGCGCATCCCCGGCCGAAGCCGCCTTAAGATTCCGGGCGTAAGCCTTCCCATCGGACACGCCAAGCGCACGGACTCGATCCGCCGCCCGTTCAAACTCTGGAATGATCGGCATCGTGTCCGCGCTTGGCCCAATCCGGGCCACCAGTAGCTTGTCCACGCCCGCCCTGGCAATCAGCAAGCCACCCTCCGAGCTTTTGACGCACACCCAATCGGGACCGCCGCCCAGCATTTCGGTGGCGGCCAAACGGCCATAGTGCATCAAGGCCGCGCTTATTCCCCCGATAATATCCGCGTTGAAGCTAAGCGGCGGGAAAGTCGCCACAGGAAACCCATCCGAAAGAAGCACGCCTGAGGCCAGAATATCTCTCGACGAGTTATTCAGCCCGGTCAGGATTGAATTGAACATATGATTTTCTCCCCATGATCCAAAGACCCGGCTATATCAACCGAGCTTGTTCGCTTAATGACAAGGAATCCGACACGGATAACCCGAGTGACAAAACAATGCCAACTATTGAACAGGCAATCCCTGTGCCCAATAGTGCGCTCAACAGGAAAATGATATTTCGCTATCCATGATGGCGACCTTTTGGCCTGGATTCACCGCCTTCATCTCGCCGCGTGTGATGCGAGACGACAGTGTTTCATGGGGTTAAGAATTCAAGGATTTATCAAGCTTGAGAATTAGTAGAATTACGTATGTGCCGCCGCATTCGCACTTGGATGGGAAACACAGGCGCTCTCGATTTGATCAAGCCATCCCTTTAAATGCGCCATGGATACGTCAAATACCATACGTATTTCAAGAGTATCCCGTCACCCATGGCATAGGAGTATGTTATGCGTGGGTTTTGGGCGGAATGCGCCTCCCGGTCCAAACCGCACTGCCATTAAAGCGGTTTCCTGGAATGAACACACCCAACTCGGACACCCGCAAAACCCCCTCCCCGGCCCTCCCCTTATCAAGGGAGGGAGAAAAAGCCCCCCTGATAAGGGGGGTGGGGGTTAATGGGTAAGCTCTTTTTCGGAAATCACCCAAGTTAAAATCACAAACCGCTTAACTTAACCTAATTAGTGACGTAGGGTGGATAAGCGAAGCGCATCCACCCAACCAAGGCGTCGGATGCGCTCCGCTGATCCGCCCTACCCTGACTTACGTTTTTTATGGGCCGCGGCTAACCATCTGTTTCAAAACGCTATTTTCCTCTATGCCAACAGAGCCTTACGTCAACAGAACCTAAGCTTTCACTTGCTACCAGTGGCCTCGTATTTCTGGCCGTCGTCCACCGCCGTCAAACCGACGGACGCGGGCACGGCCACCTTGACCGAGCCGCTGCAAGTCTGCCCCGCCACGCTAACCGTAAAGCCCACCGAGTACACCCGCCCGTTGCCGGAACCCGCGCCGTTCTTCCGCTTGATCTGTCGTTCCGCCCGCAGCAACACGCTATCGACCGCCAGTGGCTTAGCCCTAGTGGTTTTGCCCCGGCGGATTTTGGCGTCCGGCCCGGTGGCGTCCTTGGCGGCCTTGTCCTTGACCGGCTCGTCGGACAGGACGCGGTCGATCTTGAGAGCGAATTGCGCCGGACCTTGGATGCC
>NZ_JBTEKS010000474.1:0-3072 GCF_054333355.1 Methylomagnum sp.
CTGAAGGCGGGACTACGAGCTTTCAACGTAAAACCGTGCTCTAGGGTGGAACACGCAAACCGTAACCACCCCGCCCCCTTGCAAGGCATTCCACCCCTTCATCCCGGACTGCCCCACTTCTCCCAACCACCGTGCCCCAACCGACCATCCTATTCGAGCGAGTCGGCAAGAAATTCCGCCGCTCCCTGAACGCCGCGCTGCTTCATGGCTTGGAAGACGCGGGCCGGAGGCTGCTCCGCCTCAAGCCGCTGGAGCGCCTGCGCCGCGACGAATTCTGGGCGCTCCACGAAATCTCCTTCGCCGCCGAGCGTGGCGAATGCATTGGCATCATTGGCCCGAACGGCGCAGGGAAAAGCACCCTGCTCAAACTGATTAACCGGGATTTCTCTCCCGATGGCGGCAGGCTGAGCCTCTGGGGCCAGGTCCAATCCTTGATCCGCCTCGGCATCGGGCTGCAACCGCTGCTGACCGGGCGGGAAAACATCTATGTCAAATGCGCCGAACTCGGGCTAAACAAGCGCGAGACCGACGGACTGCTGGACCGACTCGTGGCTTTCGCGGGGCTGGAAAAGTCCTTGGACTCCCCGGTCAAGCACTATTCCGACGGCATGTACGCCCGGCTGGAATTCTCCATCGCCACCTGCGTGCCTATGGACATCTTGCTCATCGACGAGGTGCTGGCGGTGGGCGACGTGGCATTTCAGATGCGTTGCCTGGAACGGCTGGACCAACTCAAGCGGGCGGGCACCACCATTTTGTTCGTCTCCCATTCCGAGATGAATGTCCGGCAAATCGCCGACCGCTGCCTGCTGCTATTCGATGGCGAAGCGCTGGCGTTCGGCGACACCGACACGCTGTTCCGCAAATACTATGAATCGGTTGGCTTCATTAACCGGGCATTGGCACCACTGGGCGCGACCCCGGATAGCCCGGCGGATTTCGCGGGGACGGCCTCGATCCGGCATTTGGACGTGTCCGGGCGGACGCAGGCGGATGGCCCGCCGCAATCAGCCACGGGCCAAGCGCTGGAATTGATGGTTCATTATTCCGTGAGCGCGCCGGTGGACGGATGCGCCCTGGTTCTCCAATTCTGGAATTCGGCGGGCTTGTTGATGGCGTCCTTCGACTCGGAACTTGAGGGCGGCGATTTGACCCTCGCGCCGAGTGGCGGGCCGTTGCGGGTGACGTTTCCGTTTTTAGGGCTGACCGCTGGCGTTTACCGAGTGGCCGGAGGGTTCAGGGCGGGGGGGCGCTGGCTGGGCCATGGTTCAGACTTGCGGCGGCTGGTGGTGCATCAGGATGAACCGGCAAGCCACCAAGGCTTGTTCGCCATGTCGGCCAAAATCCTGACGCCGCCCAAAAGCACTTGATCGGGCTGGGCCGTGGGAGCGGGCTTTAGCCCGCGACCATTGCTCGGAGCGTGGGCTGAAGCCCACTCCCACGGATCGGACATCCCATCCGAAACCCGATGCCGCCTTAATGGCACAGCGTCAGTTCGTCCGGCAGATCGACGTCCATCGTAATCGGCAGATGGTCGGAGCAAGTCAGGTTGACCACACGCACCCGATCAACCCGCAGGCCGGGCGTGACCAGAATGTGGTCCAGCATCTTGTGGGGTCGCCAGCTTGGAAAGGTGTTGATCTCGCACGCCGGGTCGCAAAGCCGGGTCTCTGTGGTCAGCAGCTTGAGTTCGGGGGAACCCGGCTCACAGTTCAAATCGCCCATCACCACCACATAAGGCAGGTCATGGATCAACTCGCTGACGAAGGCGAGTTGCTTGAGCCGGGACCGGCGGCTCAAGGCCAAGTGCAGCACGCACACATACAGCGAGGGGCCGCCGGGTCTGCCATAACGGGCCAGCAGGGCGCCACGTCCCGGCAGACCGGGCAGCTTGTAGTCGTGGATCGCGTGGGGCTTGACCCGGCTCAGCAGGCCGTTGCTATGGAGGGCCAGATTGCCGACGCGCCGGTTGACTTGGTTGTGCCAATAGCCGAAGCCCGCGTTCTCGGCCAAATACTGGGTTTGCACGATGTTATGGCTGCGGGCGCCACCGCCGTCCACTTCCTGCAAGCCGACGATGTCGTAGGACTTCAGGAAGTGGGCGATGCGGTCAAGATTGGGCAGGCGCTTGCGGGACGGCCAGATGTGCCGCCAGCCGCCGGTGATGTAATCACCGTAGCTGGACGTGCTGAGACCGGTCTGGATATTGAAGCTGGCGAGCTTGAGGCGCCTGCCTTGGGCCATCGCCCTCGCCTCCGAGTGAACTTGAGCTGGCGTCTGCTGGATGCTGGCGAACAGCGCGGCGGGCTGGATCAATGCGCCGCCGCTTTGGCCGACTTGGCTTCCTGCTTGATGAGCGCGTTGGTGATTTCGATCATGCGCGGGAAGGACTTGGCCTTCTGCGGACCCACCAGATATTTGCCGTTGATGACCAAGCTGGGGGTGCCATTCACGCCATACTTGGCGGCCATCCCTTCGGCCTGCCGCATCTTCGAGTCCACGGCGAAGGATTTGTACGCCTTGTGGAAGTCATCCGCCGCCACGCCATGTTCCTGGAAGAACTTCGCCAAATCGTCCTCGGATTCCAGGACTTGCTTCTTGCTCTGGATGGCGTCGTAGAAGTCGGCGTGCATTTTGTCCAGCACCCCCAGCGCTTCCGCCGTGAAGAACGCCTTGGCATGGGCCGCCCAGTGGGCGTTGAACACCGCTGGCTGCCGGATGAACGTCACCGAGTCCGGCTTCTTCTTGATCCACGCATTCAGGTCCGGCTCGAAGTGGTAACAATGCGGGCAGCCATACCAGAAGAACTCCATCACCTCGACCTTGGCCGGGTCGGACGTGGGCTGCGGGGGGCTGACCAGATCGTAATCGGTGCCCGGCTTGAACCCAGCCGCGCCCTCTTCGGCGAACGCGGGAGCGGACAGGAACAGCACACCGGCCATGAGCGCCAATAGCGATTTCATCGTTTATCCTCGTTTTATGGGGTTTATGGGTTTTATTTGTAGGGCTTGAGTTCCGCCGGTCCCGCCCCCCCGCCCCGACACCCGGCTGGCAGGCGGCGACTGGCGGTCG
>NZ_JBTEKS010000475.1:0-3055 GCF_054333355.1 Methylomagnum sp.
CCAAGGAACGCGAGCAGAGCCGCATCCCGGTTGAGATCGCACCGGGCCAGCAAATCACTCTCAGTCCCGGAGAGCATAGCGAACTGATCCGGGCCATCGTCGAGGGCTTCGCCCCGCGCTTCGCGCCGGGTAGCGTACTGGTCTATGTCGGCGACACGGGCGACAAGTGGGGTTACTTCGATGCCGCCCTGCTGGCCGGACTGGGTGTCGATGTGGATTCACACGGCAAGATGCCCGACGTGGTGTTGCACTACACCGAGAAAAATTGGCTGCTACTGGTGGAGTCTGTCACCAGTCACGGGCCAGTCGATGGCAAGCGGCACGCCGAGCTTGCCAAGCTATTTGCCGGATCGGCTGCCGGACTGGTCTATGTGACCGCTTTCCCGAATCGGGCAATCATGGCGCGATACCTTCCTGAAATCGCTTGGGAAACCGAGGTATGGGTGGCTGATGCACCGTCACATCTAATTCATTTCAATGGCGAGCGTTTTCTTGGGCCACATAACGCGCCCTAACTAAGGCGCTGCGTCAATAATCGCAACCGATGCGCCACCTTCGTCGGCACATCCTATGTGGACCAAAATACCCACGGTCGAAGGCGACAATTATGAACAAACTCACATGGCAAGAAATGAAAACCCAGTATCCAGAAGAATGGTTACTGATTACCGATTTCGACCTAGACGCCTCCGGCCATATTTTGGCGGGTATCGTTGACCGGCATTCAAAACAAAAAGATACGGTCTATCGCTTGCCCAAATTAAATAAACCGACAGCGTTTCGGTATACCGGCGAATCTAATTTTTCTGGATTGAGAAGCCATGCTGGAAAATCGCACGGCGTTTGACACTGGCAGGCACCACATCCATTTGGAATTCAGCGTGACCGGTTCAAATGGGGCGTCGCACAGCGTGGCGGGGATTCTGGATGCCGGAGCGCCTAGAACGGATTTTGAGCCGTCTTGGGGTATTGATGCGTTGATTGGATTTCTTTCGCCGCTTTCGGGTAACGATTGATTTCGAGGATGGATTAATCATGACATCGCTTTATGGATAATACGAGTTCGCAGGCGGCATATTAAAAAGCACAGAAACGGGCATGGCGACATGCCCGTTTTTTTTCGCTTGTTCCCACACGGCGCGTGGGAACCAACGAACGGGCGCTTTTCATACGAAAATTGCCGTCATTTTTTGCAGTACCGCAGCCATGGAATGGCCGGAAAAACCCGGCGTCTTGGTTATTTACAAGCATTTTCAAACGGTTAGATAGTTGGCTCGATGAATGCTTTATAAGTGGCGACCACCCAGCGGCCACATCGGCCCCAAGCAGAATCACCCACAATCCATTCAGGAGTCAGCCATGAATCATTCAAACCACCGGACGTTGCGGGTGTGGCAAGCGACCGCCGTCGGCTCCAGAAAAAAACTCGCCGCGCTGCCGCTAGCCCTGTTGGGCATGGCGGGCGCGGGCGACGCGCTGGCCCGGTCCGGCTACTCCAACGATGTGGCGGCTTGGTGCGCCAACGCGGGCAGGCCGGCACCGACGCCTTCCTTGCTGAACTGTGATACCTGCCATGGCAATAAGACGCCCTTCCGAAACCTCCGCAACGCGCCCGCCAACCCCACTTACCTGAATTATTTCTGCAAGGCCGCCGCCACGCCGACGAATAAGGCACCGGTGGTCAGCGTCGCCGCCTCCGCCAATGCCGTGGAAGGGAAATTACTCAGGCTGACAGTCGGGGCCACCGATCCCGATAAGAACGCGGTCACGCTGGCGGCGAGCAACCTTCCGCAGGGCGCGAGCTTCAACGCGGCCACCGGCCAATTTGGCTGGACGCCGGATATCGGCACCGCCGCCGTGACGCCGACGGTCATCGTGAACTTTGCGGCCACCGACCAGCCCACCAACGGCACGGCACCCTTGACCAGCCGAGCCTCCGTCACCATCCAGGTGGCCGCGACCTCCGCCACGGTGAATAATCCGCCGGTCATCGCGCCCATCGCCGATCAGAACGCCTATGTCGGCACGCCCTTGAGCTTCAAGGTCACGGCCAGCGACAAGGACGGCGACACGATCACCCTGAGCGCCGCCGGTCAACCGCTGTCCTTGGGTGGCAGCTTCGACCCGTCCACCGGCCTGTTCACCTGGACCCCGACCGCCGCTCAAGTCAGCACGCCTTCCGCGCCCTACCTCCTCACCGTGACGGCGACAGACGACTTCGGCACCCCGGCCAGCACCACCGAGACCGTCAGCATTTCTGTCAATGCCGCTGGCGGCGGCGATGCGTCCATCACTCGCCTGCTGGTGCAGAAGGCCGCTTGGAATAACAAGGCCGGCAAGCTGTCCGTTGCGGGCAAGCTGGGCTTGACCAAAGGCAAGGCACCCGCCGGTTTGGCCGTCAATGTATGGGATGGCGATACCAGCGCTTTGTTAGGGTCAGCCAATGTCAACAAAAACGGTGGCTGGACCTTCATGGGCGACCTGGGCCAGGACGCCTCGCCCTGCTCCGTGCGCGTAGAGATCAATGGCTTGGCGGCCTCCAAGAAGGTGGCCCGTTCCGGCTGCGGTAGTTCGACCAGCACCGGCGGTTCCCGTGGGGGCGACGATGATGGTGGCCGCGAGAATGAGGGCCATGACCAAAAATCGGAGCGCGGCGAGCGGCATGGCCGGGATGACGACGGCCGCGAGAATGAGGGCCATGACCAAAAATCGGAACGCGGCGAGCGGCATGGCCGACATGATTAGCCTTTCCGAACGTTCCCAAGCTCCGCTTCGCTGCCATTAAGTTAAACGCTCGTAGTCCCGCCCCTTCGGCTCCGCTCAGGACAGGCTTCAGGCGGCGGGCGGCGACTTGTTCGTGCATCTCACCAGCACGGGCCAGCCGGGCCGCTTCGGAAGCTGGGGCGTGCTGGGGAACATGTGGCAGCCGGGGTCGCCCAAGTCGGAGGCGTTGATTCAGTTCATCCTGGCGAATCCGGCGACTTAGCCCTGTGGGGATGGGCTCGGTGGGAGTGGGCTTCCGCCCACGACAGTTCCCACTAGTCGTGGGCTGAAG
>NZ_JBTEKS010000476.1:0-3052 GCF_054333355.1 Methylomagnum sp.
CCGGGACCACGAGCCTTTCGCGGGGCAATCATTTTCGGGAATCGCCTATATCACCGTCCCAGCCTTCCGAACCTCCCGCCGGATGCCCGGGCGGATGTCCTGGAGCAGGATGGTATCGGTGCCCCGGCGGAGCGCCATCAGCGAGGCGTAGCGCACCACGTTGATGATGGCCCCGCCGGTCACCTCGTACTCCCGCGCCACACCCTCCAAATCCACCGCCGGTTCCAGCGGCGTCTTCTTGGAGAAGGCGTTGCGCCACAGGCGCCGCCGCTCTTCCGGTCCCGGCATGGGAAAGTAGATCATCGACTGGAACCGCCGGGCGAAGGCCTCGTCCATGTTGCCCTTGAGATTGCTGGCCAGGATCACCACGCCGGGGAAGTCCTCCACCCGCTGCAACAGGTAGGCGACCTCCTGATTGGCGTAGCGGTCGTTGGCGCTGGAGGTCTGGGTGCGCTTGCCGAACAGCGCGTCGGCCTCGTCGAAGAACAGAATCCAGTCGTGGCGTTCCGCCTGATCGAACACCCCGGCTAGGTTCTTCTCGGTTTCCCCCACCCATTTCGACACCACCAGCGACAGGTCCACCCGATAAACGTCAAGCCCGGTACTCTTGCCCAGCAGCGAGGCGGTGAGGGTCTTGCCGGTGCCCGGCGGCCCGTAGAACAGGCTGCGGAAGCCGGGCTTGATCTTGTGACTCAACTGCCAGTCGTGCAGCAGCGTATGGCGATGTTCGATCCAGGCCCGGATTTCTTCCACGTCGTCCAGGGTGTACTCGCCAAGCACCAGATCATCCCAACTCAACGGTGTGTCGATCCGCTTGGCCGGGAAACCGCCGCCGAAGGCGGGCCGATGGCGGGCACCCGTGGTGAGGCGACCCCAGTAGTCCCGCCCCACCCGCAGCGGCATTCCGAACGGCCCGCCGGGTCCGTCGCCCATCTCCAATACCCTGTCCCGAATCAACGCATGGTCCGGCTCGAAGCGCTTTTGCAGTTCGAGGCGCCGCTCCAAATCGCTCCCCGCCAGGATGAAGGCGGCGGTTTCCAGGGTCGGTCGGAAGCCGGGCTGGCCGGACTCCGGGGCGCCGCCGAATTCGGCGTAGCCAAGGCCCGTGGCGGGGTTCTTGAGCAGGAAGGGGTCCAGCACTTGTGGCCGCAACGGCGGCGCCAGGGCGAGAACCAACACCAGCCGCTCGGCGAAATCCAGGGATAAGCCCTGCACCGTCCGGGCATAGCCGGAGGGGTCTTCGGCGAGATCGGGCGGCGGCATGGCGGGGCTGTCGCCGAGTCCGCCCTCGTGGCCGAAGTGTCGCCGCAGGGCGGCTTCGATCAAAACGGCCAGCCAAGCCAGTTCACGCGCCAGGGTCAGGGCATTGTCGGAAAGTTCTTTCATCGCCATTTGACGAACAGGGGTTGATCCATCCAGCCCAGCCGGAGGGTGGAAATATTCCAGGGCAAGCTGTCCAGCAGCATGTCGTAAGCCTTGCCGCCCACCGTCAGCGTCCAGGATTCGTCGCTCCGCCGCAAGCGGCCTTCCCGTTGCAGAAAGCTTTCCCGGAGTCCCGCAATGGAGGTGTTGCGGAGCTTGCTCCAATTCTGGGTGACGCCGTACAGCAGTTGTTCCGAGAGTTGCCGCTCGGGTTCCGTGGGCGGAAGCTGGGGTTCCAGCGGCCCGGCGGTTTTCGCCCCGCACAGGATTTTGTTCAGCAGCAGCACGGGTTCGGGCGCGTCCATGGCGCCGGTGGCTAGGTATTGCAGCAGGTAAGCCGCCCGGCTGCGGGCGTCATCGTCCCGGAATTGGTTCTGTTCGAGGAGTCCCAGCATTTGGAAATAGCGGCTGAGGAACGGCCACAGCAGCACCACCCCGGCGTTGTCGACATAAAACGATTCGCCCGGCGGCAGTTCGCCGGGGTCGGATTCGGGCGAACGATAGGGCCAGGCGGGCGGAGGCCCGGCCTCAGGCTTGGGCGCGGCGGGCGAACGGGACGGGTGGCGAACGGGCGCCGCCGGTTTCGGCTCGCGGGGCACCCCATCCGGCGCTTGCGACAGCCGCTCGCGAAGGCTGCCGGAACGGCGCTCAAGCACCGGACGCAGGACATCCAGGGCGGTGCCCAGGTCTATTTCGTCCCGCGCTGGCTCCGAATCCGGTTCATCCGGGCTGCCGCGTCCCGCGTCTTGGACCGCCGCCGGATACCGTCGGCACACCTCCGCCAGCGCCTCCACCACGGGCGCGTAGCGCGTCTCCACGGCGGCCTTGCCACGGGCGGATTCCAGCATCCGTTCCAAGTACACCGGCACCGACAGGCCCATCTGTTCCGCCACCCGGCCACTCATTTCCACCAGGAAACGGGACGGCGACACGTCGGGCGAACGGCGGCCCAGCAGCGCGGCCAACACCGCCTGCCAGTGGATTTGCTTCGCCCGTTTCCTTTGGTTCACCGGCAGCCGGCCATCCGTTTCGAGCGCGCCGCCGGACAGGAGATAGCCCCGGATGAATTCGCCGTGTTCGGGGGACAGGGCCGCGATCAGCCGGAACAGGCTGTCCGACGGCAGGTAATGCAGCAAGCGGCGAATGACCTCGGGCCGGGTCGCGGCGGCTTTCAGCGCGGCCCAGAGCCGCTCGGGGTGTTCGGCCAGGGCTTCATCCAGCCAGCCTCGGGGCGTGTCGCCAGCGGCGCCGGCGCCGGGCGGCGGCAATGATCCGGTCTGTAAGAAGCCGACCAGCCGGGCCACCGGGTCCGGGATGTCCGCGGTGGCCGTTTCCCATTCGGAAAGCGGCGGCGGCTGATCGTCCCGGGCCGGGCCTGCGCGGCGCGGTGCCGGCAAGGGGGGCAGGTGCGGCCCCTCCGCCGCCAGCATCGCTTCCTGGGCCACGCTGTCCAGGGCTTGCAGCAAGTGGGCGTGGTGGCGGCTGGAGCCACTGGCGACGGCGGCGCGTAGGGTTTCCAAAAGCACGTCCGGCTCGGCCCGCCCCTCTCCGGCCAAGCGCCGCAACACCGCCAGCCAGTACCGGCCCCAATCCGGCTGTGGCGGGGCGGGTTCGGGGCGGGAGTCAGAGG
>NZ_JBTEKS010000477.1:0-3034 GCF_054333355.1 Methylomagnum sp.
GGTCTCGCCGCGCTTCCAGGCCAAATCGCATAGCTGGCTGCGGCTGAACACCTTGTCGGGATGGGCCACGAAGAATTCGAGCAGACGGTATTCCATCGGACTTAAGGACACGGACTTGCCGTCGACGGTGACGCGGTGGGCCTCGTTGTCGATGACGATCCCGCCCGCCTCGATAACGCCGGGCTTGCGGGGGCGGACGGGAACCTCGTTTTCCATGACGAGTGAGTTGATGGCGGTCATGCTCAGGCCGGTTAAGACAGTCAATAATTCTTGAGTCTAAGTACGGATTATGACGCGCTCGTTACAGAATCATTGCATGGGATGGGTGGCGGGTCGCGCTCGGAAACCGCGCCCACGGCGCCGCAACATTTCCGTCATGAACCTGAAACCTCTCTGTCATCCAATGATTATTTCCCCGTAACAATCCCCCCTTAGGCTTAGCACACTCACAAAAGGGCTTCCCCATGCCGCCCCCGGCGCGGGAAAAACCTTGCCCGGCCTGGCCGGGACAACTTCTCCACTTCCGAGAACGCTAAGCATCATGAAAAAAATCCACGCGATTTGTCTCGGCGCCCTGGTGGCCGGGAGCCATCCGGCACAGGCTTTGATTAACGACGGCAAGTTCGGCGATCCGGGCGAGCTGTTCATCTCGGTCTACGACGAAACCGGCCAGAAGTCCTATTACAAGGACTTGGGGCTAAACATGGTCCAGTTCATGGCCGGCCAGGGCTGCATCAACGGCAACCTGGGCCAGGATGCCAACTACGCCCCGTTCATCGGCAAGGCGGGGCTGGTCTACAACATCGCCGCCGTGACCCCGCTGGCCAAGGATTTCAGCAATCTGGCGCAATGGGGCTATCTCGCCACCTCCAGCCAGGGGGCGGGCATCTTCCCCACGGCCTTCAACCAGATCGACAACACCAAGCAGAAAATCCAGGGCTACATCGGCGCGCTCAACGTCGCCCCCTTCGAGAACAGGCCGGGCCAGGCGGACGCCCACATCAGCGGGGTATTTGGCCCGACCGACCTGGGCTATCACGGCCAGGGCATCTGGGGTCCGACCCTCGGGCAGAGCCTCAAGGGCAACAGCGAGGGCCAGCCGGACAAGGCGGTCGAGTTCTATTTCATCAACAACTCCACCGGCGCCGCCAACGCCGGCAAGGCCACCAAGCTGGGCGACTGGACCCTGGCCAGCGCCGGGCAACTCAGCTACGCGGGCACCGGCACCACCACCGCCTGCTCGGCCGCGACGGTCAACAAGCCGCCGGTGGCGAGCGTGGCGAGCGCCAGCCTGACCGTGGACGTGAGCACGGCGGTGACGCTGGACGGCAGCGCCAGCAGCGACCCGGACAACGCGCCGCAAGCCTTGTCGTTCGCTTGGGCGCAGCTTTCCGGCCCCGCCGCCACCCTCGCCAACGCCAATCAGGCGAAGGCCAGCTTCACCCCGACCCAGGCGGGCGCCTACGTGTTTGAGCTGACCGTCAGCGACGGCACAGACAGCGCCAAGGCCCAGGCGACCGTGACGGCCAAGACGCCCGCGCCGACCGGCCCCTTCATCAAGGTCAACGCGCCCACCGCCTGGAAGATGAAGAAAAAGCAAACCATCGCCTGGACCACCCAGCAGGTGGACGCCAAACAGTTGGTCACGATCCAGTTCTCCAAGAACGGCGGTCGCAAGTTCAGCAAGCTCAAGAGCCTCGCCAACAACAAGGGCAGGTTCGTGTGGACCCCGGCCAAGGCCCACGTCGCCAGCCAGGGCGTTTTGAAGCTGTGCGTGTCGCCCAGCAAGAAGATCAAGACCCCGGTGTGCGACCAGACCGCCATCGTTGTGCAGCGCTAAAGCCATCCTCCGCCCGGCGCCGGCCCATCGGGCGCCGGGCGGAAAAACCATCCTCACCCATTGCTACGAAATCGGAGAAAAATCATGCAACCGAAGCGAATCGCCGCCGCCGTCGCGGCCGGCCTGATGATGTCCTGGGGAGCCGCCGAGGCTCACGACCCCAGCGTTAAGCCGGATATTGAAATCTTCATGTCCGGGGCCACCGCGCAGGACCTGAACGTCCGCCAGTTGTTCGAGGAGCTGTGCGCCTCCGGCACCATGGACATCTACTACGACAACTCCGTCCAGGCGAACCCCGGCAGCGCCCACGCCGCGATTTTCTGCACCCTGGATTCCGCCAAGGTCACGGGACTCTCGGTCAACAACCCGAAGGTGCTGTTCCACAAGCGCTCGGCGGGCGGCTCCGCCCAGGGCGTCAACCCGGTCATCGACGAACAGGCCATCGACGCCATGGTTGTCAACAATGGCAACTGCGCCAAGGATCCCGCCGAGGCGTTCTACCGTTGCCGCATCTCGGGCACCGGCGACTTGATCAAGAAGGTGTCCGACGCCGGCGTGTCCGACATCAACCCGGAATTATTCCGGGGCGACAACACCCCGGACGGCTCGGTGCCGGTCAATCCCGCCAAGGTGAGCCAGCGCATGGAAGTCAAATCCGGCGGCGCCCTGGTGTTCAACACGCCCGTGACCAAAGCCCTGCGCGACGCCCTGCAACGCGCCCAGATCGCGGGCGGGTCGCTGGAGTCGGATTGCGAGGGTCTGGAGACCGAGCGCTGCATGCCCAGCCTCAACAAGCGCCTGATCGCCAGCCTGTTCACCGGCAACATCGGCAAGTGGAGCGAAATCCGGGCCGTCTCCAAGAACGGCGATTCCGTGCCCCTGACCGATTTCGCCCAGGGTTCGATCAGCGACGAGAAGGTGTACCTGTGTCGGCGGGTCAACGGCTCGGGCACCCAGTCGCAGTTCAACGTCAAGTTCCTCCACGACCCCTGCACCGACGGCGCGCTTAGCCCCTCGTCCACCTCCAACCCGCTGAATGGGCCGGTGGTGGTGCTGAACTCCGGCGCCGGCAACGTGGATGTTTGCCTGAAGGATTTCAACGACGGCACCAACGACAGCGGCACCAACGCGCAGGCCGTCAAGGCCTGGGCCATCGGCGTGCAAAGCACCGAGCGCAACGTCAAGCTGACCCGC
>NZ_JBTEKS010000478.1:0-3021 GCF_054333355.1 Methylomagnum sp.
GTGAAGCGAGGTGGAGAGCAACCGGAGGCGAAAAGTCGGTCCGTAGTAAAGCGAACTCGATTCGGCGGAGGAGCTGCGACGAGCCTGCGATTCCAGGGCGAAGTCCGAAAACCGCTGGACACGCTGGCGTGGTGGTAAGCGATGTTCAGGCAGCCCACGTGGTTGGAGACGGAACGACAAGAAGGTGTGGCGAGGTAAGCGGGGAGACCTGCATGGTAGGTGAGCTGTGCAGGAGTCAGAGCCTTCATGGTACCGCAGCGGCCAAAAGCCGCGAAAAGCGCTGGAAGCAAAACGGCGCCGAGGGACGGGAGGCAGGAAGGTGGATACGTGAATTCCACACAGAGGTAGAGCGAAAGCAAAGCGTTGCCAGTGTCTGAAAGGACTACGCAAAGCGCAGAGACGCGCGGCCGCGATTGGTCGTGGGTGGAAGCCTCGAAGTGGAGCGAACGCATGTTGGCGGCGCTGGTTAACGGCGTCATAAGAGGCAAGTAGTAATGCTTTTTCGCGCACAAGGGTTGTTCACCATTATTGCGATCCCTGTGTTAGCGAGCCAATCCCGATGAGGAAACCACCGACTGGAGAGCCGTGTGCGGGAGAACCGCACGCACGGTTCGGAGGGCGGGGACGGCGAAAGCCGTTCCCCGACCCCTATCAGGTTTGTTCTGCGCCGAATTAGCCTGGATACCCGCTTTCGCGGGTATGACGGAGCCCCGCAGCCTCTTTGTTGTGCATATCATCCCCTCACATGTATTTTCGAAGGTGGCACGAAGCTCACGAAGTTCGGACAATTATTATCCCAACCCTTCGTGTCCTTCGTGCCTTCGTGGTGAGATAGAATTTTTCTAGTGTGTTGGCTAACGCCGCGTCGCCGTCCACTTGGCGCCGTTTTTCACCATGCCGTCGATGGTATTGCCGGCGACCCGGCCGCTGTATTCGTTCGTGCCGGCGGTGAAAGAAATCTGCTCGCCGTTCAATTTCCCGGTCACCGGGGTTTCAACGCCGCCGGACTTGAGCGTGCCGGTAATGTTTTGAAAGGTCTGTTTCAGCGTCAATTCACCTTGGGCCAATGTCCAGGTGCCCGCCACTTTTGCCGGCACGATCCACAGATGCGCGGTACACCAGGAGTTGCAGCCAGGCAAGCTAGCGGTTTCATCAGGCTTCCAATCGCCCATGTCGAAGGTGTTCGATGCGATGCGCGTGCCCGGTTTGAGATCGAGGATTTTCGGCCGCAGCTTCAAGTTGATGCTGGAGAGCAGGAACATGGTGATTACCTGAGCCTGGGAAAAGTCGCTCTCGAAGAGATCGGCTTTGACGAAACTCGCCATATCGCTCACGCCTTCCTTGGCCGCCGCCTTTTTCGACAGTTCCACCATGTCGGGATTGTATTCGATGCCGAGAGCCTTGGAACCGCGCTTGGCCGCCGTAATGACGGTGCGGCCGTCGCCGGAGCCGAGATCGATGACGTAATCCTTGGGCGTGACCTTGGCCATGTCGAGCATCTTGTCGACTAGACCTTGCGGCGTCGGCACCCAGATGACGTCTTTGCCGTCTTGGCCGACCTGGGGCTGAAACTCTTCCGCGGCTAGCGCGAATTGTGCCGCGCTGAAAATTAGACAAAGTATTAAAGCTAACAAACGCACTGAAGTATTCGCTGGCATCGCTTCTCCTCGTGAAATATCTCGCTTTGCTACGGTCCACCTCAATACTCCAAGCAAACAAAAATGTCCAGGAAACCTCCGACCCTGTCGGACGATTTGAACGGCTTGCCTTCGATAAACTCAGGCCCTGACCCATTCGGGACTCTCAGGGTCATGGTGAGCCCCGTCGAACCATGAGCGTGCCGAAGGGAACGACTGGAACGGCTTAGGGTTCTAAGATTCCAGTTGTCGGATCGCCGGGATGCGCCACGCGACCAGAGCGGTGAGGACGATGACGATGGCGCCCATGATCGCGACTGTCGTGGGCGCGCCGAGAAAGTGGGCGGAGGTGCCGGCGAACAGCGCGCCCAGCGGCATGAAGCCGCGGTCGAGCATGTACAAACTCAATACCCGGCCGCGCAGTTCGTCGGGCACGATCATTTGCAGCATGGTGGCGGTGCTGGCGAGGAAAAACATCTGAAACATGCCTACGATAACCAACGTCACTAAGGCCAGCGGAAACCAGGTGATCTGCGAGAACAGCATGATCGCCGCGCCGAGGACGAAAATGCTGCCGACCAAAAAGCGCCCCTGGCGCTTGATTCGGTTGCCCATCGAAGCCAGGGTCAAAATTGCCATTACAGCGCCGATACCGGGGGCGGCCATGAGTAAGCCCAATCCTTCCGGGCCGATCTTGAGCACGTCTTTTTGAAACACCGGCATAAGGGTTTGATAGGGCACGGCGAATATCCGCGGCACGTAAGCGAGCGCCATGAGGGCGAATACCGCCGGCGTCGACCAGACATAAGCGAAACCCTCTTTGAGATTGGCCAGAGCTGAAGTGTGGCTAGCCTCGGCCCGCTGGGGCGGGACATTCATTCTATAAATCATCCACAACACGCCGGCGTAGGCCAAGGCTTGGACGAAAAAATTCTCCGCCGCGCCAACCCAGGCGATCAGCGCTCCGCCCAAAGCCGGGCCGATCACTTTCATCATATTGAAACCGCCGGAGTTGAGCGCCACGGCGTTGGCGAGTTCGCCTTTGGGCACCGCACTGGGAATCAAACTCATGCGCACCGGCTCGGTGATCGTCCAAGCGATGCCGGTGATCAGGGTGAAAACAAAAATATGCCAGACATGTAAGTACGGCGACCAGACCAAGCCGCCGAAGATCACGGCGGTGGCGATCAATACCCATTGAGTGCCGAGCAATAGTTTTCTTCGGTCCATTCGATCGGCGGCAACCCCCGCCATCGGTCCGGTGACCAGGAACGGCAGCGCGCGCAGGCCGTTGAGCGCGCCGAGGAGCACCGAATTGCCGGTGAGATCGTAGAGCAGCCAGCCCAATGTGACCTGCTGCACCCACTGGCCGGCGCTCATCATC
>NZ_JBTEKS010000479.1:0-2995 GCF_054333355.1 Methylomagnum sp.
GGTCAAGCTGGCCCTGGAAGAACTCGCCCGCACCCATGCGGACATCCTGTCCGTATCCGCCAACGAACTCACCGGCCAAGTCCTGATTTGCCATGTCCCCGGCGGTTCGCCGGAAGACATCCTGGCGGCGGTTGAAACCCGCGCCCGCAGCCAATGGCGGGCCGAACCGATGGCGGAAGCCATTTCGCCCGTGGTCCCCGCCGCCAAGCCCAAAGCCAGCAAGCCGCGTTCCCGGCGGGAAAGCCCGGCGGCGCAGGCCATGGCCGAGATTGCCGCCCAGCCGCCGCAGGAATGCTGGCACGCCCGAGACGCGGACACCGCCCTGAATCGGCTCGACAGCCGCCCGGAAGGCTTGGCCGACACCGACGCCGCCCGGCGCTTGGCTGTGTATGGCGGCAACCGGCTGGCGGAGAAGCAGCGCCGCTCCGCCCTGAGCCTGTTCGCCGGGCAATTCACCAATCCACCCGTGGCGATGCTGGGCGTTTCCGCCGGGATTTCCATCGCCACCGGCGGCGTGGTGGACGCGGTGGCTATTCTGGGCGTGGTGCTGATTAACGCCGCCATCGGCTATATCACCGAAAGCGAGGCGGAAAAGACCATCAACGCCTTGGGCAATCTGGGCGCCACCCATACGCTATTGCTGCGGGAAGGCCGGGAAGTGCCGGTGCCCGTCGAGGCCGTGGTGCCGGGGGATGTGCTGGTGCTGCGGCCCGGCTCGCAAATCGCCGCCGACGCCCGCTTGCTCAAGTCCAGCCGCTTGACCGTGGATGAATCCTCATTGACCGGCGAAAGCCTGCCGGTCGCCAAGAATGCCAACGGTCCCCTCGCCGCCGATGCGCCGCTGGCCGACCGCCACAACATGGTTTACATGGGCAGCATCGTCACGGGCGGCAGCGGTCTGGCCGTGGTGGTCGCCACCGGGCGGCACACCGAAATCGGCCTGATTCAATCCCTGGTGGGCGAGGTGGAAACCCCGGCCACGCCCTTGCAGCAGCAGTTGGACCAGATGGGTCTGCAACTGGCCGTGGCGAGTTCGGTGCTGTGCGCCGGAGTGTTCGGGCTGGGCGTGCTGCGCGGGACGCCGGGGTTGGCGATGCTGAAATCCGCCATGTCGCTGGCCGTCGCCGCCGTGCCGGAAGGCTTGCCCGCCGTGGCGACCACCACGCTGGCGCTGGGCATCCGCAAGATGCGCGAGCGGCATGTTCTCGTCCGCCAATTGCCCGCCGTGGAAGGCTTGGGTTCGGTGCAAACCCTGTGCCTCGACAAGACCGGCACCCTCACCCTCAACCGCATGAAGGCGGTGTCGGTCGAGTTGCCCGGCCAAACCATCGAACTGCGCGATGACGGGTTCTACCTGGATGAACAGCCGGTGGTGCCCGAGACCATGGCCGGGCTGGTCAACTTGGCGCGGATGGTCTGCCTGTGCAGCGAGGTGAAGAGCAACGGCCACGGGCTGGAAGGCTCGCCCACCGAACGCGCCCTGGTGGAAATCGCCCTGGCGACGGGCGAGGACTTGGATGCGCTGCGCCAGACGTTCCCGCTGGTGAAGACGATCCACCGCGCCGAAGACCGGCCCTATATGGCGACCTTGCATGAACAAGGCGAGGGCCGTTATCTGGTGGCGGTGAAAGGGAGTCCCTCGGACGTGCTGAATCTCTGCGCCTTCTGGCAGAGCGGCGCGGACATCCTGCCCTTGGATGACGAGCTTCGCGTCGGCATCCAGCGTCGCAACGAAGCCATGGCGGGCGAAGCCTTGCGGGTGCTGGGCGTGGCTTTCCGTCACAGCGACGGCACCGCCACGGCGGACGCCACCAGTGACCTCGTGTGGCTGGGCCTCGCGGGGATGGAGGACAGCCTCCGACCTGGCATGGCCGACTTGATGGGCAAGTTTCATCGGGCGGGCATCCAGACCGTCATGATTACCGGCGACCAGAGCGCCACGGCGTATTCCGTGGGCAAGCGGCTCGGCATGAATCACGACAAGCCGCTGGAAATCGTCGACTCCAACGCGCTGGAACAGCTCGATCCCGAGATTCTCGCCGGGATGGTCAAGGATGTGTCCATCTTCGCCCGGGTCAGTCCGGCTCACAAACTGCGTATCGTCCAAGCCCTGCAAAAAGCCGGGCGGGTGGTGGCGATGACCGGCGACGGCGTGAACGACGGCCCGGCCCTCAAGGCGGCCAATATCGGCGTGGCGATGGGCGACCAAGGCACCGAGGTGGCCCGCTCGGTCTCCGACGTGGTGCTGGAGGACGACAATCTCCACACCATGATCGCCGCCGTCGAGCAGGGCCGCACCATCTACCGCAACATCCGCAAGAGCCTGCGGTTCCTGCTGTCCAGCAATCTCAGCGAAATCGAAATCATGCTGGTGGGGACGGCCCTGGGCCATGGCGAGGTGCTGAATCCGATGCAATTGCTGTGGATCAACCTCATCACCGACATCCTGCCGGGGATAGGCTTGGCGGTGGAGCCGCCGGAAAAGGACGTGCTGGACGAACCGCCGCGTAATCCCGACGAACCCATCGTGCGGCGGGAAGACGCCCTCAAGATGCTGCGCGAGTCGCTGTTCCTGACTGGCGGAACGCTGGTGGTCCACGGCCTGACCCTGGCCCGCACCGGCAATCCAGCCATCGCCGGTAGCCATGCCTTCATGACGCTGACCCTGGCGCAATTGCTCCACTCACTGAGTTGCCGTTCCGAAACCACCACTGTGCTGAATCGCGGACGGCCACCCAACCGCTTCCTGGGTGGCGCGGTGGTGGGTTCGGTGCTGCTGCAATTGTCCGCCGTGGCGTTCCCGCCGTTGCGGACCTTGCTGCGGCTTACCCCACCGGGGCCGGGTGAATGGCTGATGATTGGATTGGGGGCCGGGTTGCCGTTGGTGATTAATGAGGCGTTTAAGGTGCGATCCACAGGTGGGAGCGGGCTTTAGCCCGCGACAGCAGGCGTAGGTCGGGCCTGTATTCCCATGCCCGACATTCCCGGCTACGGA
>NZ_JBTEKS010000480.1:0-2993 GCF_054333355.1 Methylomagnum sp.
CGGTCGCGGGCTGAAGCCCGCTCCCACGATCAATCTACAAACTCCCGTAGTAAAACTTCTGCCCGGCGATGCTGATGGTGTCGCCGACTTGCAAGAAAGCCTCCTTGCTCTTCTTCCCATTGACCTGCATGGACCGCAGCCCGCCCTTGTGGAAAATCTTGTAGCCGTGTTCCACCTTGACCACCACGGCCTGCTCCTGCTTCACGAACAGCCCTGAAACCCGCACCTCGCAATCCGCGCCCTTGCCGATGCGGGTCCGGGTCTGGGCCAGCGGCGTCACCTGCCGGTTCTTGCCCATCAGAATCAGCGCCATGCCAGCCTGCTGCTTCTGGCTGCGGGCCATGATCTGATCCACGGCGGCTTTGGTGAGAACCACCGTGCTGCCCGCCTCCAATTCCACCGGCGGCTGCTCTTCCAGAACCTCGCCCAATTCGACGCCATCCCGTCGGCTCACAAGATCAAACAACAGGGTATGCTTGCCCAGCGTCACGCGGTCCTTGTGCTTGAGCGCCTGCTGGCTGATCTTCTTGCCGTCGATATAGGTGCCGTTGGAGGAACCCTCGTCGATGATCGTCCATAGACCGCCGGACTCCCGCAGCGTGCAGTGATGGCGGGACAAGGCACCGTTGTCGATGACGATATCGCAAGTGGGGGCACGGCCTATCGTGACCTCGTCATGGTCGTCCAAGCGATATTCGCCCTTCAGTTCGCCCGAGAAAAATACCTGGAGTTTCGCCATAAATTTTTCTTCTCTAAAAGTAATCGGCTGGGTGGGTGCCGAGATTCCGGCGTTACGATGGTTTTTTACTAGTATAACCGGATGGCTATCGGCGGACAGCCGGTTGAAAATGCACAGTTCCGGCATTATTACCCACTCAATGCGCGACCGCCCAGCGACTGTAGGTCGGGCTTAAGCCCGACCTACACAGCCCTTCCCGTTTTCGGCAACGAGAGCGCCCGGTGGCGAACCGAACTCACCAAATCCTTGGAGCCAATCATGCCAAATGGACCTTCCAACTCCCCCGAATCCCCTCTCCGCAAAGTCTGGCAAGACCTTGGAGGGAAAGCGCTGGACGCGCTGAAAGCCCTGAACCCGTTCAGCAAGCCCGAGGTCGAGATCAACCCCCCCGGCGGCGAACAAAACCAGAACCGCCGCCGCAATAACGCCATCCTGTACGTCCTGCTGATTTTCGCCACGCTCTATCTCTGGCAAGGCGTGCAGGAAGCCCGCCAGGATGAAGTCCCCTACAGCGAGTTCCTCAAGTACGTGCAAGAACAGCGGGTCGAGGACGCCGTTATCACCGATCAAGTCATCACCGGCTACCTAAAACCGGCCAAACCGGAGGAAGAGCGGCGCCATTTCATCACCGTGCCCCTGTGGAACCAGGACTTGGCGAAGGACTTGGAAGCCAAGGGCGTCAAGTACAGCGTGCGCTATGGGAGCAACTGGCTGGGCAATTTCATCTTCAACTGGCTGCTGCCCATCGGCATCCTGTTCGCGCTATGGACCTGGATGGCCCGCCGCATGACCGGGGCCGGGCGCGGTTTCTTGAGCTTTGGCCGCAACCGGGTCCGCATCAACGCCGACGAGTCGGTGAAGGTAACTTTCCAGGACGTGGCGGGCGCCGAGGAAGCCAAGCAGGAGTTGAAGGAGACCATCGAATTCCTGCGCGACCCCAGCCGCATCCAGCGCTTGGGCGGTCGGATGCCGAAGGGCGTGCTGCTGGTCGGCCCGCCCGGCACCGGCAAAACCCTGCTGGCGCGGGCGGTGGCGGGCGAGGCGGGCGTGCCGTTCTTCAATATCAGCGGCGCCGAGTTCATCGAGATGTTCGTGGGCGTGGGCGCGGCGCGGATGCGCGACCTGTTCGAGCAAGCTCGCCAAAAGGCGCCGTGCATGATCTTCATCGACGAGCTGGACGCTATCGGGCGGGCGCGCGGTGGCCCGGTGGTCATGGGCGGGCACGATGAGCGCGAGCAGACCCTCAACCAGTTGCTCACCGAGATGGACGGCTTCGACCCGTCGGTCGGCGTGGTGGTGATGGCCGCGACCAACCGCCCGGAAATCCTCGACAAGGCGCTGCTGCGGGCGGGCCGCTTCGACCGCCAGATCGTGGTGGACAAGCCCGGCCTGGAGGACCGCCTCGCCATTCTGCAATTGCACACCAAGGCCATCACGCTGGGGCCGGATGTGAATCTCCGCGTCGTCGCCCAGCGCACGCCCGGCTTGGTCGGCGCTGACCTTTCCAACATCGCCAACGAAGCGGCCATCATCGCCGTGCGGGAGAACGCGGAGGTGGTTCGGATGACGGATTTTGAAGCGGCGATAGACCGCATCATCGCCGGTCCCGAGAAGAAGTCCCGCACCCTCAACGAGCAGGAGAAGCGCCGGGTGGCCTTCCACGAATCCGGCCACGCCCTGGTGGCGGAGATCGTCCCGACCGGCGAGCCGGTCCACAAGGTCTCCATCATCCCCCGTGGCGCGGCGGCGCTGGGCTATACCCTGCAACTGCCGGTCGAGGAGAAATTCCTGTCCACCGAGGACGAACTGCGTGACCACATCGCCATCCTGCTGGGGGGCCGGACGGCGGAGGAATTGGTGTTCGGCAACATGTCCAGC
Source organism: Methylomagnum sp. (assembly GCF_054333355.1). NCBI lineage: Bacteria > Pseudomonadati > Pseudomonadota > Gammaproteobacteria > Methylococcales > Methylococcaceae > Methylomagnum > Methylomagnum sp. The sequence goes on from NZ_JBTEKS010000480.1 coordinate 2,618, forward strand.
GGCGCTCAGAACGATTTGGAAAAGGCTTCGGACATCGCCCGCGCCATGGTCTGCCAGTTGGGCATGAGCAAGCGGCTCGGCCCGCTCACCTACGGCAAGCGCCAGCAACTCGCCTATCTCAATGTCGAGGGCGCGGAGGAGCGCAATTTCAGCGAGGAAACCGCCCGGCTGATCGACTCGGAAGTGCGCGATCTGGTGGAAGAGGGCCAGCGGCGGGCGCGGGAAATCCTGACCCAGCGACGCAACATCCTGGATGAAATCGCCCGCGTGCTACAGGAGCGGGAAGTGGTCGGCGGCGAGGAAATCAAGGAGATTATTCATCGGATGGAGGCGGTGGTGGCCTGAATAATTGTGGGAGCGGGCTTCAGCCCGCGAT
>NZ_JBTEKS010000481.1:0-2991 GCF_054333355.1 Methylomagnum sp.
CATGTATTCCCATGCCCGACATTACCAGGTTTGCGTCGGGCATGAGTACATGCCCGACCTACGCTATTTTCGTGCGGGAGCAGCACGCCAAGGATATGGGGCAGGATTTGGCCCGCATTCGCCGCCGGTTGGGCATGAGACCCAAGCGGAGGCCGCCAAGTTGGCGGGGGGCGGCAAGAATGCGTTTTCCCGGTATGAGCATGGGCAGGCCAAGCCGGTGGCGGCGGTGGTGAATCTGTTCCGGCTGTTGGATCGGCATCCCGAGTTGTTGGATGAGTTGCGGCGGGGCAATGCGGCTTGAGTGAATCGGCGGGGGTGGGGCGATGGGCCTTCGGGGAGGGAGGGAGGGCGGGCGTAAAGGGATGGGGCGTGTGGGCTGGGTCGGGGCACGAAACCCAGCCGATCCGGCGATTCAATAAGCTGGGTTTCGTGCCTCAAGCCAGCCTACTGCCCTATGCTGCCTCAAGTTCGCCGACCAAATCCGGGTGATTTCCGATGAGCTTCAAAAGACACAACACGCCGCCCGGTGGCGCGAATCGGCCTTGCTCCCAATCGCGCAGCGTTGCCACCGGGGTTTTGATGAGTTCGGCGAAGGCTTGTTGCGATAGGCCGGTTTTGGCGCGGACGGTGCGGACCAGGATTTGTTCCGGCGTAGTCACTCGCCCCACGTCGGCCTGCATTTCCGCCAAGCCTTGCCGGAGGTCGTCCAGGGCCATGCCCGCATCTGCTTCGATGGCCTGGGCTATTTTTTCGATATCCATGGTTATCTCGCTTTTTTGATGTCGCTGGCTTGGATGTTGGCCTGATCCGCCTTTTGGTAGAGCGTAATCAGGACCACTGTGCCTTGCTCAGTGAGGTTGAAGTAAACCACGCGGACGCCGCCGCGCTTGCCTTTGCCGCCCGCCGACCAGCGCACTTTACGCGCCCCCTCCGCGCCGGGAATCACGTCGCCTGCCATGGGATGTTCGGCTATCCAGGTGATGAATTCCATGCGCTCTTCTTCGGACCAGATTTTCTCGGCCTGTTTCTGAAAGGTTGGGGTTTCGATGACGGTTCGCATAGTTTTGATTATGCGGGAATCCCGTAGTGCGTCAAGCCATGGCGCTTGGGCGTTCGGGACGGGCGGCGGAACCCGGCGGGGCGGGAGGGCGTGAAGGGATGGGGCGTGTGGCTGGGTCGGGGTACGAAACCCAGCCGATCCGGCGATTCAACACGCTGGGTTTGCGCGGCCTGCCAGCAATCATTAGACTAGAATCCTGACTAGTTTTATAAGGTGTCGTTATGCAAGCTTGGCCTGTTCAAGACGCGAAAGCGCGGTTTAGTGAGTTCCTTGAAGCGTGCGTGACCGAGGGTCCGCAAATGGTGACGAAGCGGGGTGCCGAGACCGCCGTGCTGGTGCCGGTTGAGGTTTGGCGGCGAATGCAGGCGGCGGCTAAACCTTCGTTGAAGGAATTGTTGCTGTCGGATATGGACAGGGCTGATTTTGATTTGCCGCCGCGTGGGCAAGCGAACCGTCGGGCTATTGAGGAATTGGAATAAAGGTTATGTATCTGCTGGATACCAATATTATTTCGGAGCTTCGCCGGAAAAAGCCTCACGGGGCGGTGGTGGCTTGGGTGGAATCCATCGACGACGAGGATTTATATCTTTCGGCGGTGACGTTGGGGGAGATTCAGGCTGGGGTTGAATTGACCCGAGAGCAGGATTTGGGTAAGGCCAAAGAAATCGAGGGTTGGCTGAACCGGGTGGCCGATACGTATAACGTCTTGCCAATGGATGGGGCGGTATTCCGGGAATGGGCAAGGCTGATGCACAGGAAGTCGAATACCCTTTATGAGGACGCGATGATTGCCGCGACGGCCAAGGTTAATAAGCTCATCGTGGCAACTCGGAATATTGATGATTTTCGGAATTTCGATGTCAGGACGATGAATCCGTTTGATTGGAAGCCGGCGTGAAAACCGCGAGATATTCAGTTTCGGGGTGGGCGGCGGAACCCGGCGGGGCGGGAGGGCGTGAAGGGTTGGGGCGTGTGGGCTGGGTCGGGGTGCAAAACCCAGCCGATTCGGCGATTCAATACGCTGGGTTTGGTGCCTCAAGCCAGCTTACAGTTCTATGACTTTGCGAAGCGGACGGTTTTTTCGGTAACGACCACGAACTGATCCACAAGCTTGGCCGAATACCCATCCAGCAATTTTTCTAATACTTCGATCTTATTGCTGGCTCTATTATCGGCGAGCCGCAGAAATATAATGCCATGATGGGGATGTTGGCCGCGAAACACCTTTTCACCGAAGTCCTTATCGTTGGTGATTAATATCCAATTTTCATTGCACGCCTTTTGGATAATCGAATCATCATCGCTGCCCCGTGCTTCCTCAAAAACCGAGAAAACCGCGTGTCCTTGCTCTCGCAACCATTGGGCCACTCGCGGCCCGGTGCATTCATCCACTAGAAAACGCATTCAGGCGGCTTCCGATACCAGCGGCATAAACTCAGTTTCGCTCAGTGATTTGGTGGCGAAAAGGAAGCAGGCCCGAATATCTTCGGCGGTGAGTCCTTCGTATTCTTCGAGGATTTCATCGGTGGTTGTGCCTTGGGCCAATAACCCCAGGATATATTCCACCGTGAGCCGAGTGCCCTTAATCACTGGCTTTCCGCCCATGACTTTGGGGTCGAGGGTAATACGGCTAAGCAGTTCGTTTTCGCTCATTTCAAAATCTCCAAGGGCTTTGCTTAAAAAGCTAGATTGCCATGCGGCGGGATGTGTCGTGGCTGGATGTTAGGCCGGGTAAAGGCTTTCGACAACTGGGGATTGCTGATGTGCCGTCCCTGTTTTGCTAAGCGGCTCGGATTCCGCCGCGATGCAGTTGGGCGGCGGAACCCGGCGGGGTGGGAGGGTGATCGTTTGTGGATAGCGGGAGGGCGTGAAGGGTTGGGGCGGGTGGGCTGGGTCGGGGTGCGAAACCCAGCCGATCCGGCGATTCAATA
>NZ_JBTEKS010000482.1:0-2986 GCF_054333355.1 Methylomagnum sp.
CTTTGGGAGAGGGCCGGGGTGAGGGTGTTAAAAATGAGATTTCCCCCCTAAAAATCACGGATTCGATCTCAGGGTGGAGGTGGACAAGCGCTAAATCCCTGATTGGATACCCTCACCCCAACCCTCTCCCAAAGGCGAGAGGGAGATAACACGATTGCCCTGCGCCGTTTCCCACCTCCCTTGCTTCGCGATTCCCGAACACGGAAAATGCGGTCACGTTTCCGCCCCCATACAACAGCGAGCGCCAATCCACCGTGTCCGATCAAGTCCTGGCAGGATTAAAGAACATTCCCTACTTCTCCGAAGTGCCCGACAAGTATTTGGAGCAACTGGCAGCGTCGGGCATCAAGAAGAACTACCCCAAGAACGTCGTCGTCATCAATGAGGGCGACGAGGCCGGTTCCCTGTTCATTATTTTCAGTGGCCGGGTGCAGGCATTCCTGAGCAACGAATCGGGCCGCACCGTGACACTCGCCACCCTGGAGGCCGGCTCGTTCTTCGGCGAATTGTCCCTGCTCGACGGGGAACCCCGCTCGGCGTCGGTCATAACCCTTGAGTCCACCATCTGCCTCCTGATTCCCCGCAGTTCGTTCCAGGCGTGGCTGCGCGAATACCCGGACGCGGCGGTCAGCATCATCCACCTGCTCACGCGGCGCATCCGCACCCTGACCGACAGCGTGCGCGGACTGGCGTTGACCGACGTCTATGGCCGCTTGGCGAAAACCATCAACGGCATGGCCGTGCCCGATGGCTCAAGCTGGGTGGTCAACCCCAAGCCCAGCCATCAGGACATCGCCAACGTCATTGGCTGCTCCCGCGAGATGGTCAGCCGGATCATGAAGGACTTGGCCCGTGGCGACTACATCGAGGTCGAAGGCAAGAGGCTCCGCATCAAGCGCAAGCTGCCGTCCTCCTGGTAAGCGCCCGTCCCGCTCAAGGCAAGTCATCCGCAGGTTTGCCGCCCTTCCTCATCAGCACCTTGTGCCGCAGCAAGGCCGCGCAAGCCGCCCCAAACAGAATGGATGATCCATCCATGGCGATGGCGACCCCCAGGCCATGGCTGTTGAACAGACCCCCCATGCTGCCGCGCAGCACGCCGTGCAGCCACAGCGAGAATCCGCCGTAATAGACGATCACGCCAGCGATGGCCCAGGCCACGCCCGGCAGGCCCAGCCGCTCCGCCGTCTGGTGGAACCAGACCGCCAGCCCCATGATGATGAGTATGGAAATTAACGCCATTGTGGTTTCCTCCGTTTTGTTTGGGTGTTGCAGCACTCTAGCAAAGCGGGCTGTGCGCGGGAAGAATTCCCCCATCCCCCGTCAAAATCTGGACGACGCCCCCAAGCGCCTGGAATCCGCCGCCTGTTCAGGAGGTTTGCCCACCGCCTTTGTGAAAAACCCGTGGGGCGTCCCGGCCATGACTGGCCACGCATTTCAACCGCTCAGGAGCCGCGCATCATGCCCACCCTCCCCTCGCCGCCCATCTTTTCCTGGCTGTCCGACCTCCCCGAACACTTGCCCGAGGAGCGCTTCGAAATCCTGCTGGAAACGCCCGCCTTCCGGCTGGAGCGCATCCTTTCCCTGGGCCACGCCACACCGGCGGGCGAGTGGTACGACCAAGCCTGGGACGAGTGGGTGATGCTGCTACAGGGCGCGGCCCGCCTGACCGTCGAAGGCCGGGACGAGGCGGTGACGCTACAGCCGGGGGATGCCCTCCCGTTGCCCGCCCATTGCCGACACCGGGTGGAATGGACACCCCCCGATCAAGTCACGGTGTGGCTGGCGCTACACTTTCCTAGCGCTTCGGGCCTTGGCTCATTGGCTTAAATGCGAATTACGCGCTTTGAAATCCGCCGTTCAGCAGGAACATGGCGGCGGCGAGGCGGGCGAAGACATGGACGAGCAGCCCCCGGAAGGAGCGGACCTTGCTGGCGCACTCGATGCCGGTCTTGTCCTGTATCCAGTTGAACAGCGACTCGACGGGCTGGCGGACCCGCGAGACGGCGGCGGAATAGAGCCGGTCGGCGGAATCCAGGCGTTCCTGGCCCTTGGCCTTCTTGACCGGGGTCAGGACCGCGAACCCGAGGCCGGGGTTCCGGGCGAGGTGCTCGTAGGCCTTGCCGGAACACAGCTCCCGGTAGGCGAGCGCGGGCGCCACGGCCTCCAGGGCGGGGCCGTCGCTCATCCCGGCGGGGGTGACGCCGATGTAGCGGGGCAGCGGCAGGGTGCCGGGCCGGTGGTCGCCAATGGCGTGGACCTTCACGCCGTGGTGGCACAGGTTCTTGGTGGGACAGTAGCCGCTGTTCGCCAATTCCTGGCGGGCCACCCTGGCGTTGAAGCGTCGGCCCTGCTGGGCCAGGATCACCGGCCGGGAGTCGATCAGGCCGATGTCGGTCGGGGGTGGCCCGTCGGGGCACAGCCGCGCCAGGAGCGGGGGGAACACCTCCGCCAGCCGGTTCAGGCGCCGCACGTAGGCGCCGTAGCCGGGAAGGCGTGGAAACCACTCGGCCCAGTAGTCAAAGGCATGGCCGTGGATCGTCCGTATCTCGCGCCTCTTGTCCAGGAGGCCCGCCAGGCAGACCGTGACGACCTCCTCGTCGGTGAAGCCCAGATCGGCATGGGGCGCGAAGCGCTGGGCGTGGATCCAGAGGCCCTGGGCGAAATGGTCGCAAACGAACAGGTGGAGGGTGATGAGCCGGGTTTGCCAGTCCATGAGGGGAGGCCTCGAATCGGGTGGAGCACCCCCAGCCAAGACCACCCCGCGCGGGGCCGCAATTCCCCGGTTAGCTCGTAATTCGCATTTAAGGGCGGTAACGCGCCGCGTGGGAACGAGCGGGCATTTACACAAAAAGCCCCATCCCAGCCCGGAAAGCCCCGCCCACCCCCAGGGCAATCGCGCTATGTAGGCGGTTCCCCGAAAATCAATTGGAACCGGTAACCGTCATTGAGCGAGGCCCGGAGCTTGCGGACGCGCAGGCTATCCTTG
>NZ_JBTEKS010000483.1:0-2971 GCF_054333355.1 Methylomagnum sp.
CTCGACGACCGCGTGATCTTCAGCGGCGCCGTGGAGGACGGCCGGCAGGCCCTCTTCATCGCCTTCCCCTTCTGCATAGACGCCTTGATGCAGGTGGCCGACATCAACCTGGAATTCTTTCATGTCCGGTTCCTGCTGGCCTGCCTCATGGTCAGCCCCAACGCCTTGGCCCACGCGATTCTGGTCAAGGCCACCCCGGAGCGGGAAGCGGTCGTCGCCGCCGCCCCGGAGGAAGTGCTGCTGGTGTTCAACGACGCGGTGGGGGAGGAATTTTTGGCCCTGGCCGTCATCGACGCCACCGGCAAGCGGGTCGATAAGCACGACGCGCACCTGGATTTCTCCGCCCGCTCCCACTTGCGGGCCTCGGTGGAGAAGCTGCCGCCGGGCCGCTACATCGTGAGATACCGGGTGCTTTCCGCCGACGGCCATGTGGTCAGCGGCAAGTACGCCTTTCAACTCCAACCTCAATGAAGGAGGACGCCACCATGTCCCACGCATCTCGCTTCTCCCGCCTGACGGCGCGACTCGCCGCCGCGCTGGCCACCACCCTGGCTCTGGCCGGGACCGCCGCCACCGCGCCCCGCGACCCGTTCAATGGCCGCCAGTCCTACTCGGGATCGAACATGACCTGCCTCGTCGCCAACGACTTCTACGCGGTGCATTTCTCCGCCATCCAAGAGGGCCAGCAGGCGGGCGAGCGCAACCAGTTTGAAAAATACTGCCAGGAAGTCCCGAAAATCGGGAAAGTGTTCCTGAGCATCGACCTGCTCGACCGCGACACCCGCACCACCCCCATCGCCCTGACCGTGGTGGAGGAAGACATCGCCGATGGCCGCCCCCCGGAAGTCAAATCCACCCTGGCCGAGATCCCCGCCAAGATTTACAAGAACGGCACCGCCGACACCCATGTGGACATCACCCATCCCGGCCATTACGCCCTGATCGCCATCATCGGCGACGGTCCCATCATGGAGGACGACCGGCTGCGCATTCCCTTCAGCGCCGCCCTGCCGCCGCCCACCGATTACGGCAAGTTCGCGGGCCGGGCCACGGGCCTGGTGGTCGCGCTGTTCTTCGGGGTCATGGGGCTCATCGGCTACCGCACCTGGCGGGCTTATCGACCGAAGCGGGACGGCGCGGTGGTCGCCGCCACCGAAGTCAAGGCCGGTTAAACACTCGCGACCCCCACCCCCCAGCCGGGAGGCATGAGCGATGATGGGCATCGAATTCCAGCCAGAACTCCTGAAAGGCATCGCTGGCAAGCTGTGGCTGTTGCTGGCGATGTGCGCCGTCACCCAGGCCGCGTGGGCCGACTGGGCGGGTTTCGCCCGGTTCGGCGCGGTGGCGGAGGTGGCCATCCAAGAGCGGGCCGTCCATGTGAACCTGCGCCTTCTAGACAAAGCCCTGCCCGCGCTGGCGCGGCTGGCCGCGCCGGACGACCCGGCCAGCCCGCCGGAACAAATCGCCAGCCGCCTGCTGGCGCTCAACGACCGGGCGGGTCACGCGCTGCCCGGTCGGCTTGCCAGCCTGCGGAAAATCGCCGCCGGGCCTGATCCGTATTACGAGGCCGAGCTTGAATTCGTGCCGCCGGAGCGGGCGGAGGAACTGACGATAGCGCCGCCCCACGGGGTCGCGGGCACCGACATCGGCATGATCGCCCTGCATCGCGGCGTGCCGGTCAGCGACCTCGTGGCCCTGGACAAAGCCGCGACCCTGCGCCTGGACTGGTCCGACCCGTGGCAATCGCGCTTCGACGACGCCGCCTTCGCCCGCCACCACGCCGAGCCGCGCTCGTTCATTTATGTCGAGCCTTACGAGGTTCGCCACGAAATCATGATCCGGGCGCACGACCTGCTGGCCCGGCTGGATTTTCATCCCGCCCATCCCGAGCGTCTCACCGCGACCGAGCGGAACGCCTTGAAGCAGGCCATCGGCGATTATCTGACCCATCACAACCCGTTGCGTATCGACGGCGCCGCCGTGGCGCCGCAACTCGACCGGGTGGAATTCATCCGCTTCGACCGGCGGGGCGTGCAGGTCTTGCCCGATGACGAGCCGCTGGACAGCGCCACGGCCTTGGCGGGCGTTATTCTGGTGTATCTCACCGACCAGCCCGCCCACGCCATCGAACTGGAATGGGACGCCTTCGGCAAAGCCGACAGCCGCCGCCAGGTCAGCGTGCAATACGGCATCGAAAGCTTCGATTCCTACGTGACCCGCCAATACCCGCTGTTCCAATGGTCTTCGGACGACGTGTTTGACATGGCGGAGGACCAGCCCGCCATCGCCGTGCCAGAGCATCCCACGCCCCGCGTGCCGCACGGGCTGGATACCGCCCTGCGCTACCTCGGCGCGGCCATCGCCCTCGCGGCGCTGGCCCAGCCCCTGCGGCGGCGACGCTTCCATCCGCCCGGCGCGGCGGCGGAATTGGGCCTGTTGCTGGCGCTGGCCGGCTGTGTCGGGTTTTACCCGGAAATCGTGCGGGTGCCGGATGCCGCCGCCGCCACGACAGAACCTCTGCCGGAGGACGCCGCCAAGACCGAATTGCACGCCCTGCTGCACAACGTCTACCGGGCCTTTCAGATACGCGGCGAGGACGCGGCCTACGACCGGCTGGCCCTGAGCCTGGATGGCGACATCCTGGACGAAATCTATCTGCGCCAGCGCCGCGCCCTGCAACAGCGGGACCGGGGCTTGGGCGGCGAAGGCCGGGTGAACCGCATCGAGGTGCTGGACAGCCGCATCGCCCACAGCGGCACCCGCGATATGCGCATCGCCGCCCGCTGGGTGGCCCATGGTACGGTGTCCCACTGGGGCCATTCCCACGAGCGCAGCAACGAGTATCAGGCCAATTTCGTGCTGAGTCCCGCGCTGGATGGGCGGTGGAAAATCACCTCGCTGGAATTCCTGGAGGCGCGGCGCCGGAATGGGGCGGGGTCGCGGTCGTGACCGGCTTGTGGGAGTGGGGGGG
>NZ_JBTEKS010000484.1:0-2949 GCF_054333355.1 Methylomagnum sp.
GCCCCAGTTGCCCCAGCAGACATGCACGATGATCTGGGCGTTCTTCACCCCTTCCACCGCCCGCTGGAAGGCCTCCAGCGCCCAGCCCTCGAAGCCGTAGGGGAAGGTGAATTCATCCAACTGGATGAATTCGACGCCGAGGGCGTCCACTTCGCGCAAATCCTCGTTCATCGCGGCGGCCAGCGCCATGGCCCGGTCGCGGGAAGACTTGTAGTACAGGTCGTTGGTGCATTGGGCGAGCACCTGCACGCCGGTGTACTGGACCTTAACGGGCTTCCGGGTCGCCCGCTTCAGCGCCCGCGCCTGTTCCACCATCAGCGAACCATGCCGCTTGATCTCCTGGTCCAGGGTCGCCGCGTGCAATCGGCTGTAGATGGGAAAACCCAGATGGCCGCCCCTGAGGTTGTAGCCGAGCCGCCGGAAGTAGTAGTACAGCGCCTGGTCGGCGTAGTTGTCGCCATGGACCCGGCCATCGGCGATGATGTCCAGGCCCGCATTTTCCTGATCCTTGGCGATGGCCGCGATGACATCCTCCAAGGCTTCGCGCCGGAGGGAATCCGGCGGTTCCTGGTCGCCGGTGTAGTGCCGGGCGAACTCGGCGTCCCACCAGCGCGGGTTGGGGTAGTTGCCGACCATGCTGGTGGGGATGAGAACTTCGTTGCCGCGAATCTTCATGTGCGCCTCCTCTTGGGTGAACCCCGTTTGTTGGGGGAATCTTGGTTTCCCTTGCTTATCGCCGACTTCTTGGCATGGCCGACTTTCAATCCTTCCGCTCCCGGCATTCCACGCTTGAACCCAGCCTGCGGATGCCGGAAACCAAGAAGCTGTGGACCTCGACCGGGCATAATTTATTGCTGGTTTATTGATTGTAGTCAAGAAATCTTTAAAGCTATGGCCGACAAACACTTGACACGGCTGGGGTGATAATATTTTTCAGGGCATTCGGCGTCCGGTATTTTGAGGTCGGCCTGAATTTTCGCCCCCCAACCGCACCTGGGCAGCCGCGAAAAGTGCCGCCGCCAACCCGCGCATTCGGATGATGGCCCGGCGGTATCCGGGCCGGTATTCCCTTTTCGGCGTAACCCATGACGGAAACAGCTTGAGCGAGGAGGAACAAATCCATGAACACCGAAACCCCCAGCCCGGCCAGCGAAATCGGCGAACTGATCGACCGGGCCAGACACGCCCAGCGGGCCATTGAGGATTACTCCCAGGAGCAAGTGGACCGGCTCACCACGGCGGTGGCCTGGTCGGTGGTGCGCCAGGACCGGGCCGAAGAACTCGCCAAATTGGCGGTGGACGAGGGCGGATTCGGCAATTACGCCGACAAGGTGACGAAGATCCGCAACCGCATCATGGGCACCCTGGCCGACATCGCCGACGTGAAGACGGTGGGCGTGGTGGAGGAAATCCCCGAGAAGGGCCTGGTCAAGATCGCCAAGCCGGTGGGCGTGGTGGCGGCCCTGATTCCCACCACCGGCCCGGATGCCACGCCGCCGCTCAAAACCCTGCTGGCCCTCAAGGGCCGCAACGCCATCGTCATCGCCGCCCATCCGCGTACCCAACGGACCACCGCGCAGGTGACGCAGTACATGCGGGAGGCCTGCGAGCGGGTGGGCGCCCCGGCGGATTTGGTTCAGCTCATCGAGAAGCCCTCGCTCGGCAAGACCCAGGAATTGATGCGCCAGGCCGATTTGATCGTCGCGACCGGCGGGGAGGCGATGGTCAAGGCGGCCTACAGTTCGGGCACGCCCGCCTATGGCGTCGGGGTGGGCAACTCGGTGCATGTGGTGGACGAGACCGCCGACCTGGACGACGCGGCGCAAACCATCGCCACCGCCAAGACCTTCGACTACGCCACCAGTTGCCTGGCGGACAACGCGGTGGTGGCCGAGGCCAGCATCTACGACGCGCTGCGGGAGAAGCTGGTGGCGCGGGGCGCCCACATCTGCACGGCGGAAGAGAAGGCACGGCTGCGGGCATTCATGTGGCCCCAGCCCGGCGCCGCCATTCCGGTGGTCGACGTGGTGGCGAAGTCGGCCACCCGCATCGCCGAAATGGCTGGCTTCGCGCTGACGGAGGACCGCCGCTTCCTGGTGGTCGAGGAGGACGGCACCGGCCCTGAATACCCGTTTTCGGGGGAGAAGCTTTCGGTGGTGCTGGCCCTGTACCGCTACGAGGGCGGCATCGACAACGCCGTGCGGCGGGTCAACGCCATCACCGGCTACCAGGGACACGGCCACACCTGCGGCATCCACACCCGCGACGACGCCCATGTCATGGCCCTGGCCCTCGGCACCAAAACCGCCCGGGTCATGGTCAATCAGAACCTCAACGAAGGGGCCGGCAGCCTTCGCAACGGCCTGCCGTACACCCTGAGCCTCAGTTGCGGCACCTGGGGGGGCAACATCACCACCGAGAACGTGAACGCCCGGCACCTGATCAACCTCACCTGGGTTTCACGCCCGATTCCGCCCAGAACCATCGACGAAGAATTGCTCTTCAAGGCGCATTGGGACAGGTTCGGGCGGTGACTTGGACGTGAAAGGAAAACCCGTTTTTAAGGGATGGATCGGGTTTGTCGGAAGCGATTTGGGATTTCGCGACCGTCTGCTTCGTTTCTCCTCGGCGACGGCGGCGTTCTCGACATGGATATCAAGAGCATTAACTTTCTGATTATAAAAGACTTGATTGGTTCTGAATCCACGTCTGGGACACTGTCGGCGCACCCACGGCCAGGCCGTCGAACCCAAGCCACGCGGTACGGTCACAAGTTAAAACAGGGAGGTTGCCATGCTGAGCACTGATCGCGGAATTTGCCAATCGGCCTCGCCCAAGGTTCTCTCGATGTCCCGCCGCGACTACGACGCGGTGCTGTTCGACCTGGATGGCGTGGTGACCCGGACCGCCGAGCTGCACATCGCCGCCTGGCAGGCCATGTTCGACGAG
>NZ_JBTEKS010000485.1:0-2945 GCF_054333355.1 Methylomagnum sp.
GGTGTAGGGGGAAAGCTCGCCCTGGTTGTCCTTGAGCGGGGTCAGGTCCACGTCCAGCTTGAAACTGCCGTCCATGTCCGACTTGGCGTGGCAGACCACGCATTGCCAGTCATTCAGCGGCAAGGTCTGCTTGACGGAGAAATCATGGCGGTGATGGCCGCTCAGCATGGGCTTGTCCGGCAGGTCGGTCTTGTTGTGGCAGACCGTGCAGCGCCGGGGCTGGTCGGTGCCGTTCTTGCCGTGGCAGCCGGTGCAGGTGCCAAAGCCCTCGCGCTTCACCACGTCGCGGATCGCCGGGGCGTTCCGATGAATGGAAATCATCTGGTGACAGCTTTTGCAATTGGCCTTGCCCCAGGCGGAGCCATCGCCGCCGTGTGTGCGCGTCACCAGCAGATTGCCGGACTCCATGGAGACTTCCCGCTCAGCGGCCAGCACGGGACCGGCGGCGAGGCAAACCAGCAGCCACAGGCAGAAGAGCAACCCATAGGATGGGTGGAGCTTGCGTAACCCATCACCTCGAGCTAGGCGGCATGATGGGTTACGCCGCGCTGCACCCATCCTATGCGCGGCTTCCAACAACCACTTCCCCATCATCGGCTGGACCTGTGGCAATCATCGCAATAGGGCGTGTTATGGCAGCGGCCACAACTCAGCGTGTCGATCCGCGACTCGATGCCATGCAGGGTCCGGTAGCCCAGCGGGTGATAGCCGGTGCCCATCGTGTCCCGGCGCAAATGGCAATTGGTGCAGAAATTGATGTCGAGATGGCATTCCTGGCAGGCTTTCTCGTCGCGGTGGCCATCCTCGCCATGGTGTTCGATGTAGCCGAAATTGTGGTCGTCAGGCCAAATCTTGGTCTTGTCGGTATGGCACAGATTGCAGCGCCACGGGCCGCGCTTCTCATCCACATGGCAGCTATGACAAACCGCTTTCAACGGCTCGTTGGCGATGGTGGTCAGCGGCTTGAGCTTCTTTTCGTCGGTGATGCCAGTGGCCCCGAAGCCATGGCACATCATGCAGCTATCGCCCTCCTCCTTGAGGATTTCCTCATGGGCGTTATGCGGGAAGCGGATGTCCGGGCGCTCGTCGCGCTTCTCCCACCAGGTCTTGTCCTTCTTGTCGGCGGGGGCGTCGTCGGCCAGACACAATCCCAGGCTCATGAAAATCATGCCCGCCAGGATGGACAGAATAAAAACAACAATCCGCCGCATCACATCGCCTTGGGGGTAAAGGGGTCGAAGTAGTAAATCACCTGCACCGCGCCCAGGTATTCGTCGCGGAGGCGGGTATTCCAGATATAGCTGCCGGCCAGGTTGAGGATGATGTCGCGGCGCAGCATGTAGCGCACCTCGCCCTCCGCTCCCACCGCCCGGTTGTCGCCGTACAAGATTTTTTCCTCGTAGCGCAGGGCACTATTGAAGCGCAGTTGCAGCCGCGAATCCGGGGTGTGGATCACGCTGGCGTAGCCGCTTTTGGCGTTGTCCGGGCCGAGGGCCAGATAGTCGAACTCGCCCAGCAGGGTGAGGTTGGGCGTCAGGGCGTAGCTGCCGCCGATGTCGCCGCCGTAGCCGTCGTCGCCTTGACGAGTGGCATACATGCCGCCCAGGTAATAGGTGAAGCCGTCGATGGGCGTCAGATGCACCCGGCCCCGCGCCAAGGTCTGCTCACCGAGGGCGTAGGCGCTGTAGAACTTTTCCCGAAAGGTCAGGTAGGGTTCGCGGGGCCGGTAGTACTCGTAGGAACCCCGGAAACGCATCCAATCGTAGGCGTCCCATTGGGCGTTCATCAGCACGTTCTCGAATTGGGCGGTGTCGGCCCGGAACGTCCCCAGGGCGCTCAACTCGTATTTGCCCTTCGGCGTCAGCCGCAACGCGCCAGCGGCGGTGGCGGCGAAGCTCACCCGGTCGACGCCGCTCCGGGTGTTCTGCTTGGTGGCGGGCGGCGGATTGGGGATGGCGTAACCCAGCCCCGAGCCATTCAGCACCGCATTGGGATCGAGGGCGGGCGTGCCGACGACAGGGTAATCAGTCGCCTTGGTTTGCCGCGAACCGTTCTCGAAGTGCTGATAGCCGCCGCGCAAATCCAGCGTGTCCAGGCTGGCGAACGACCCGGCGTCACCCCAACCGGGCGTGAGCCGGGTCCGGCCCTCGAAGCCGCCCACGAATTCGCCGTTCACCGAGCGCACATGGTCGATGCGGTTGGGGCGACCGCCGTACACCTCGACCGACCACGCCTCCCCTTTCGGCGCATAAGTCAGCATGCCGCCATCCACCAAATAAAAGCCTAAGTTGTCGGTGCGCTGGAAACGGCCCAGCTTCACCCGCGAGTCGATCTCGGCGAAACCCTTGTCGATGAAGCCCTGATACAGCTTGCCGTAATTGCCGCCGTCGAAGTCGGTGGTGCGCCCGACGAAATCGAGGGCACCGGACAGGTCTTCCTCCGGCGCGTCGAAGTACGCTTGCCCCCACAATTCGCCGAAGCCGTGGGCGTTGTGGGTGTAGCGGTTGTCCACCTGCGCCTTGGCGCGGAGCGAGCCATGCCAGGTCCAGGCTTGGCTGGCGGCGGGCAGGACGCAGAGCAGCGAAGCCAAACAAACCCATCCATATCGTTCCCACGCTCCGCGTGGGAATGCATCCGTGGACGCCTGTCCTGAGCGTCGTCGAAGGACTCCGCGTCCCGTCGCCAGTTGGCCGGTGATCGTGGCGGGAACCACCGGATAGGCAGGCGACACCGACCGCAGAGCGGTGGGGGATGCATTCCCACGCGGAGCGTGGGAACGATGGGGGATGTGGATGGGCGGGTTTTCCACGGGTCTCAATCAATCCACGTAAAAATCATCGCCCCGGCGTTTCTTCGCCATGGCCCAGGCCACCAAGGAGCCCACCACCACGATGCAGCTACCACAGGCGGTGCAGCGGCCCTGCTGGGTCAGCGTGCAATTGGAG
>NZ_JBTEKS010000486.1:0-2930 GCF_054333355.1 Methylomagnum sp.
GCTGGCGGAGCGGGTGATGCGCTATCACGGCCACTGCCATCGGGCCTTGGAGTTGCGGCCCGGCACGGTGGTGGATTTGTTGCAGCGCTTGGAGGCATTCCGGCAGGCCGACGCCCTGGAGTCATTCCTGTTGGCTTGCGAGGCCGACGCCAGGGGCCGCACCGGCTTGGAGAATCGCCCCTACCCGCAAGCCGATTGGCTGCGGACGGCGCGGGCGGCGGCGGCTTCGGTGTCGGTGGAGCCGTTGTTGGCGCAAGGCTTTCGGGGCGCGGAATTGGGCGAGCAGTTGCGGCGGGCGCGGATTGGGGCGGTGGGGGAATTGCGGCGGGCGGAGGCCAATGTAGGTCGGGCTTAAGCCCGACCTACGGGACGATTTTATGGCTGGGTCAAGCGCTCTTCCGCTTCCCGATACTTCGCGGCGGTCTTGGCGGCGACTTCCGGCGGTAGGTGTGGCGCGGGTGGGCGCTTGTCCCAGGTCAGCCCTTCCAGATAGTCGCGGACGAACTGCTTGTCGAAGCTGGGCGGGCTGATGCCCGCTTGGTATTGATCCACCGGCCAGAACCGGGAGGAGTCCGGCGTCAGCGCTTCGTCAATCAGATACAGTGTGCCGTTCGCATCCAAACCGAATTCAAACTTGGTGTCGGCGATGATGATGCCGCGCTCCAAAGCGTAGCTGGCCGCCTCGACGTACAGCGCAATGCTGGTATCCCGCACCTGTCCCGCTAAATCCTGCCCGATCAATTCCACGGTGCGTTCGAAGCTGATGTTCTCGTCATGCTGACCCAGTTCGGCCTTGGTCGAGGGCGTGAAGATGGGATTCGGCAGCTTCTCCGCCAGTTGCAATCCAGCGGGCAGCGGGATGCCGCACACGGTCCCGGTGGCCTTGTAGTCCTTCCAGCCGGAACCAATCAAATAGCCGCGCACCACGGCTTCCACCGGCAGTGGCTTGAGCTTCTTCACCACGATGGCCCGGCCCGCCATTTCCTCATGGTCGGCGGGGTCGGGCAGCACTTTTGCCAGGGGCAAATCGGCCAGATGATTGGGCACGATGTGCTTGAGCTTGCCGAACCAGAAATTCGACACCGCCGTCAGCACCCGCCCTTTATTCGGGATCGGGTCGGGCAGGATGCAATCGAAGGCGGAAATGCGGTCGGTGGTGACGATCAGCATGTGATCCGCGTCGATGTCGTAAATATCGCGGACCTTGCCGCGTCCGCGCAGGGCTAAGCCACTCAGGGTGCTTTGATAAAGGGTGTCCGGGGCGTTCATGGGTGGATTGGGCTTTATGAATAACGGGCAATCAGGTAAGTTTCACGGCCTTTCTACAAGAACAGCAGATATTTCGCAAACATGGCTTGGCTCGGCAAATTCGTCGGCGGGGCGTTCGGCTTCATCATGGGGGGTCCGCTGGGCGCCGTATTCGGAGCGGCGCTCGGCCACCAACTCGACCGCAACGCCGCCGAGGTCGGGCTGTTGGAAACGGACTTCGGTGCCGCCGGTCTCCAGCACCGGGTGCAGATGGCCTTCTTCACCGCCACCTTTTCGGTGATGGGCCACATCGCCAAATGCGACGGGCGCGTCACCGAGGCGGAAATCGAGGCGGCGCGTGGCGTGATGAACCGAATGTCGCTGCCCGAGCCGATGCGGCAGGCGGCGATTCGCCTGTATAACCAGGGCAAGCAGCCGGCGTTTCCGCTGGATGCCGCTATCGCTCAGTTTTACGCCGAATGCCGCCACCGCCATTCGCTGCTCAGGATGTTCGTCGAAATCCAGATCGAAGCGGCCCTGGCCGACAGCGCCTTGCACGAGGCCGAGGAGCGCCTGCTGCTGCATGTGTGCGAGCACTTGCGATTCTCCCGCTTTGAATTCTTCGCCATCAAGATGAGGATGGAGGCGGAGCGCCGTTTCGCCGGGAGCCAGCGCCAGTCCGGGCGGCGGGAGCTGTACGGCAGCCGCGAACCCTCGCTGTCCGACGCCTACGCGGTGCTGGGGCTGACGGCTTCGGCGGCGGGCGGCGATGTTAAGCGGGCCTATCGGCGGCTGATGAGCCAGCACCATCCCGACAAGCTGGTGGCGAATGGGATGCCCGAGGAGATGGTGCGCCTCGCCACCGAAAAGACCCAGCAAATCCGCAAGGCTTACGAAGTGGTTTCGAAGAGCCGCCAACTTTAAGAGGACACACCCCATGCCATCCTTCGACATCGTTTCCGAAATCGACATGCACGAGGCGACCAACGCCGTCGATCAATCCAACCGGGAGGTTGGCACCCGCTTCGATTTCAAGGGTTCCAACGCCCGCTATGAATTGAGCGAGAGCGTCATCACCCTGCACGCCGAGAACGATTTCCAGCTTCAGCAGATGCGGGACATTCTGAATCCCCGGCTCGCCAAGCGCGGCATCGACATCGCCTGCTTGAAGGCCGACCCGCCGCAGACCTTCGGCAAGCAGGCCCGCCAAACGCTGACCTTGCGGCAGGGCATCGACACGCCGCTGGCGAAGCAAATCGTCAAGCTCATCAAGGACAGCAAGATCAAGGTGCAGGCGTCGATTCAGGGGGAGCAGGTGCGGGTGACGGGGAAGAAGCGGGATGATTTGCAGGAGACGATGGCGCTGTTGCGGAAGTCGGATTTGGAATTGCCGTTGCAGTTCACGAATTTTCGGGATTGATTGACGGTGGGAGTGGGCTTCAGCCCACGATCAGACAAGACAGTCGTGGGGCTAAAGCCCACTCCCACTAACCTCCCAAATCCCCCCACCACACCTGCACCGCCGCCAACGCCGCCAGCACCGCCGTCTCCGTCCGCAACACCCGTGGCCCCAGCCGCACCGGCACAAACCCCGCCTCCCGCGCCAATTGACGTTCCCGCTCCGCAAACCCGCCCTCCGGCCCGGACAGCAAACACACCGGACCCTCCGGCGGCGGCAAATC
>NZ_JBTEKS010000487.1:0-2924 GCF_054333355.1 Methylomagnum sp.
AACCCAGCCCGCCCGCCAGCCACAGCCCGAACAGCGGCACCGCCATCATCTTCAAGGCCACCACCACCGTCGCCAGCGGCAAATTGCGGCGACGCCAGGAGTCCCAGCGCAGCCCCAAGCCCAGCGAAATCAGCATCAACGGCACCACCGCCGCCGACGGCGACGCCAGGAAGCGCTCCATCCACACCGGCTCAGCGATACCCGCCAGGTTCAAACCCAGCCCCACACCAGCGGCCAACAACGGTGGATTGACCAATAACGGGCGGAGCAACGACCCCTCGCCGTCGGCGGGCGTGCCGTAATGTTTGGCAATCAGCACCCCGAAAGTCAGCACCAAGGGCAAGCCCGCGAACATATCAACCTGGATGGCAATGGAACGCGCCCACGGGCCGAACGTCTGTTCCAGCACCGGCAGGCCCATGTAGGTCACATTGGAAAACGCCACGCCCAGCATCGCCGAACCCAGCCGCCGGGGGTCCATCCGACGCAGTCGGCCCGCCAGCCAAACCAGCCCCGCGCCGAAGAAAATGATGGCGGCGCTAAAGCCTGCGATTTTCAACGTGTCCGCGCCCAGCTTGGCCTTCCACAGCACCGACAGCACCAGCGCGGGCAATAGCAGATTAAACACCAGCGTGGTCAGCGCCACACGGGTTTGGTCGGCATCCAGGCCACCCGGCTTTATAATGCGCCACACCGCGCCGCACACAATCAGCGCGCCCATTTGGATCAATACCGCGACCATCGCCTGTCCCTGTTGAAGTGAGCGGCTATTCTAGCAAGCGGCTTTCCGGGCGGACGGCGACGCCCCATGATTTAACCCATTGCCCACACAGGAATAACCATGTCCGATTTTCTCTCCAAGAAACCCATCCCCACCCGCGAACGCCTCATCATGGCCCTGGACGTGCCCAGCGTGGACGAGGCCAAAGCCCTGGTCGAAACCCTCGGCGATTCCGTCATGTTCTACAAAATTGGGCTGGAACTGTTCATGGCCGGGGATTATTTCAGCCTAATCCACTGGCTGAACGTCAGCGGCAAGAAGGTGTTCGCCGACCTGAAATTCTTCGACGTGCCGGAAACCGTGGGCCGGGCGGTAAAGGCACTCAGTCAGCATGGGGTGGATTTCGCCACGGTGCATGGCAACGACGCCATCATGCAGGCTGCCGCCAAGGCTAAGAGCGATGGCTTGAAAGTCTTGGCCGTCACCGTGCTAACCAGCCTAGACCAGGGCGACCTGAACGACCTGGGTTTCGCCTGCGATGTGCAACAACTGGTGCTGTCCCGCGCTCGCCGCGCCCTCGCCTTGGGCTGCGACGGAGTGATTTCTTCGGGTCTGGAAGTGCCGCTGCTCCGTCAGGAAGTGGACGACAAATTGCTGGTGATTTCGCCCGGTATCCGCCCGGTGGAGAACCGCCCGTCCGACGACCAGAAGCGGGTGGTGACGGTGGAGCAGGCGTTCCAGAACGGCGCGGATTACATCGTGGTCGGTCGGCCCATCCGCGACGCCGCCGATCCCAAGGCGGCGGCGGAACGGGCGCAGGCGCAGATTGCGGCGGTGTTTGCCTAATCCTCGCCCTCGGTGGGTTCCGATGCGTGCTATTTGGCTGGAAAATCAAACGCTGTCCCGGCGTGACGATGCGCCGGAACCCACCCGGCAAATGGGCGAAGCCCTCCTCCGCATCCGCCTCGCCGGTCTCTGCGGCACCGACTTGGAACTGGTGCGCGGCTACTACCCCTTCACCGGCATCCCCGGCCACGAGTTCGTCGGCGAAGTGGTCGAAGCCGACAACCGCGTCCTCGTCGGCCAGCGCGTGGTGGGCGAAATCAACCTCGCCTGTGGCCATTGTGACTCCTGCCGAGCCAATCGCCCCACCCATTGCGAGAACCGCACGGTGCTGGGCATTCGTGGCCGGAATGGTGCCTTCGCCGAATATCTCACCCTCCCCGAAACCAATCTCCACCCCGTCCCCGACAGCGTGCCCGACGCGGCGGCGGTGTTCGTCGAACCCTTGGCGGCGGCGCTGGAAATTCAGGAGCGGGTGGCGATTCATCCGAGTAGCCGGGCGCTGGTGATTGGGGCCGGACGCTTGGGGCAATTGATCGCCCAGACCTTGGCGCTGACCGGCTGCGATTTGCGGGTGATGGCAAAGCATCCACGCCAGCGGGACTTGCTGGCCGGGCGCGGCATTGCTTGCCTGAATGATGATGACGAAGCGCCCGCCCGGCATTTCGATGTGGTGGTGGAAGCGACCGGCTCGCCCGCCGGGTTTCAACTGGCCCGGCAAGCCGTCCGGCCTCGGGGAACGCTGGTGCTGAAATCCACCTATCGAGGCGAACTCGGCGTGGATTTCTCGTCGCTGGTGGTGGATGAAATCACTCTGATCGGTTCACGCTGCGGCCCCTTCCCCGCCGCGTTGCGGTTGTTGGAAATGCAGGCGGTGGACCCGATGGGGTTGATCGAGGCGGAATATCCGCTGGCACGGGCCGTTGAGGCGTTTGAGCGGGCGGGACAGCGGGGGGCGTTGAAGGTGTTGGTGCGTCCCTAACGTTGAATTTCGTAGGGTGGGTTAGGCGCACACTATGTGAGGCTTGATATTTATTGCGGGGTTGCCGTGCGCCGTAACCCACCGAATCAGCCTGATGGGTTAACGATGGTTCCGTCTTCCCGTTCAGCCAGTTCAAAGTATTTGCCCGCGTATTTCTTGCCCGGCGAAAGCTGGCCGCTGGCACCGACCATTTTGAGCATTCGTGGGAGCGGGCTTCAGCCTGCGACAATTCACGACCGCTGCGAGGCATGGAGCAATGCGAAGCGAGCGAGCCGAGTAGTCCCCGGTAGCCCGAGTGCCGGGCGGATTCCCGGAGGGAATCTGCAAGGCCCACGACCGGGCGTAGAGCCATTTGTGGAGCCACGTCCCGATCCCCTT
>NZ_JBTEKS010000488.1:0-2912 GCF_054333355.1 Methylomagnum sp.
GCGCGCGGCCTGGGCCGGCTTGCCCATCCAATCCGTCCCAGTTCGGGTTTGGTATCCGCCGCCCGGCGAACGCGTGACGCACTTCGACAAGCGGTTGGACAACCTCCGGCTGAGCAGGCTGCATGCCCGCTTGGTGTTCCGGCGCTTGTGGCCGGTCCCGCCGCGGCGTCTGGTGAGACCCGCCACGACCGTGAGCCTCTGGCGGCAACCCCGAGCGTTCCTGTCCAGCCTGCTGAAGACCAACGTGTCGCCATCCGGCCTGGCCGTGTCGGCGGGGCTAGGCGTGCTGCTGGGCTCCCTTCCCGTGTTCGGTTTTCATTCCCCGCTCATCCTGGCCGCCGCGCTGCGGCTGCACCTGAATCCCGCCATGGCCCTGGCTTCGCAGAACCTGTGCGCTCCGCCCTTCGTGCCGCTGCTGTGCATCCAGATCGGACACTATCTGCTGCACGGCTCGTGGCTGTCTGATTTCACCTACCAATCCTGGGTGATGGAGGCCGGCCCCCGTTTCCTCGAATGGTGGTTCGGCTCGCTGCTGCTGGGGCCCGCGCTGGCCGTGCTGACCGGATTGCTGGCCTTCCCGGCGCTGAGCGCCTTCCGGCGGCGCACGACATGAACACGGCTCCGCCCGCCACAACCGCCGGCGACGCCGGCACCGCCTCGGGGCGCAGGCGCGGAAATCCCCTGGGTTTCTGCCTCTTCAGCATCGCCACCCGTCTCACCGGGCTGAGGGGCGCCTACGGCCTGCTCTACCTCGTCTGCCCCTATTACCTGCTGTTCGACCGGCCAGCCGTCGCCGCCGCCCTTGCCTACCTGTGCCGTCGGTTCCCCGGCCGGTCGGGGTGGCGGCTCCGTGTCGATGTCCTCAAGCTCTTCATCAGCCTGGGCCGGGCTCTCATCGACCGCAATGCTGCGCGGTTCAGGGCGGGGCTTTTCCGTATTGAGTTTCCCTCCCTCGCGCACCTGGGCGCGCAACTCGCCTCGGACAAAGGGATGATCCTGCTGCTGGCGCATGTGGGCAACTGGCAGCTCGCCTTGGACGCTCTGCCCCGCGTCGGCCGCGCGGTGACGCTGGTCATGCGCCCAGAGGACAACCCTGCGGTGGCCAGCAACCTGCGGGTGAACCCGGCGGGTGAAGGCGTGCGCATCCTGACCGCGGGCGCCGACGCCGCGGGCGTCATCCATATCCTCCAGCGCATCGAGGCGGGCGACGTGGTGTGCTTGATGGCCGATCGTAGCTACCAGTTCCGGTCCGCTGCCGTTCCATTCCTCGGCGACACCGCGCGGATGCCGATCGGCCCGTACCAGCTGGCGCGCTCCGCCGGCTGTCCCGTCCTCTTCCTGTCCACCCACCGAGCGGGGCACCGCCATTACATCATCGAGGTGGAAACCATCCCGCCTCCCGACGCGGGTGCGGAGACGCGGGCCGGCTACCTGGCCGCCTGGGCGGGACGCTTCGCGGCGCGCCTGCAGGATTTTGCGCAGCGCCATCCCTACGAGGTGTTTCTCTTCCACGACATCTGGTCCATCGATTCCGCTTCTGCCGTTGACAACATCGAAAAGAGGTAACTATCTATGCCCGCGCGCGGGCCGAGCAGCGTAGGATTAGAGGGGACATGATGAGCACCACACGTGAACAGGAGTTGGCCGCCATCTCCGCCACGCTCAAGCAGCAACTGGTCAGCCAGCTGGCCTTGCGGGATATCACTCCGGAACAGATCCAGGACGACGAGCCGCTATTCGGCGAGGGATTGGGGCTCGACTCCCTCGACGCCGTGGAAATCGTCGTGATTCTGCAGCGCCTTTTCGAGATCCAGATCAAGGACATGGAAATCGGCCGGCAGGTGTTCCAATCGGTTTCCACCCTGTCCAATTTCATCCTCGCTCACCGCCCCGCCCCGCCGTCGGCGTGATCAATCCAGCGCCACCACGAAGACCACCGGGGCACCCGCCTGACCGAGGTAGCGATAACCGGCATGGGCGCCGTTTGCGCAGCCGGCCGGGCCCTGCCGGGTATCCTGCGCTCCTTTGCTGCGGGCGAGCGGCACTGCCATGCGCCGACCCGTATCAAGTCGCCGGCCAGGGGCCCCGTGTTCGAGGTAGACCAGGACTTCCCGCCCGGATCGGATCGCACACAGGAACTGGCCCGGCTGGCGCTCCAAGAGGCACTCGCCGAGGCCCGCTGGGCGGATCTCCCGGCCGATTGCCGGGTCGGCGTGTGCATGGGCACCACCGTGGCCTGCCAGTTGAACGACTTCGATTTCTACACCACCTATCGCGATTCCAAGCAGGCGTCGCTCGAACCGGCAAAACGCTATCTCGAGAACAGCCTGGCCGATGTGGTCGGCCGGTGGATCGGACGGCCCGGCCCGCGCCTGACCCTGACCAACGCCTGTTCGTCCAGCGCCGATGCCATCGGAGTGGCCCGTGAATGGATCCGCAGCGGGATTTGCGACGTCGCCCTGGCTGGTGGATCGGATGAGCTGAACCGGGTCCCGTACTGCGGCTTTCAAGCTCTCGGCGTGATGAGCGCGGCCCCCGTGATCCCATTCGACCGGGACCGGAGCGGCCTCAACCTAGGCGAGGGCGCGGCCATCGTTGTCCTGGAGAGCGAGGGCCACGCACGGCAGCGCGGCCTTCTCCCCGGGCTTTCCGTGCGCGGCTATGGGGCCGCCTGCGATGCCCATCACATCACCGCGCCCCACCCTGAGGGCCGCGGGCTGGAGCGTGCTATCGGGGCCGCCCTGGCGGAGGCCGGCGTGGCGCCGTCGGGCATCGATTTCGTAAACGCCCACGGAACCGGCACGAAGGAGAACGATCGCATCGAAGGCCGCCTGCTGGCCCGGCTTTTCGGCCCCGGGGTTCGTTTCCTCTCCACCAAGGGATTCACCGGCCACACCCTGGGCGCGGCCGGC
>NZ_JBTEKS010000489.1:0-2859 GCF_054333355.1 Methylomagnum sp.
ATCCACCCACATCGCCCACCTCCCGGACCTCTACGAAACCGCCGTGCGCCGCGCCGACCATCTGGCCGACACGCTACGGGCCGACACGGCGCGGGCCACGGAATACGCGACCCTCGTCAAGCGCACCGCGCAGATGCGGAGCCGCTTGACCGCCATCGCCGCCGAGCGGGACCGCCTGCGCCAAGCCGAGGCGGAAAACCGCGCCGCGTGGCAGGGCCGACTCGCCGCGCTGGGTTTGGCCCCGGTGGCCCCGGACGTCTTCAAGGACTGGCTGGCGGAGCGTAAGCGGGTGCTGCAACGGCTCGAGCAGCACGAGAAAGAAATCGCCGCGCACCACGCCGCCGAGGACGCGCTGCGCCACGCCCGCGCCACCCTTGCCGACGCGTTGCGGGACGCGGGGCAAGACCCGGAACCGCTGGCCGCGAAACCTTGGGCCGTCGTTTTGGAGCAGGCCGGGCGCATCGTGACCGAGGCGCAGCGGGCGCGGAACGAGCGCGACCAGGCCCGCCGCGACGCCGAGCGGCTGGCGAGGGATTGGCATCGGGATCGGTCCCGGCTGGACCGTGCGGCAAACAAAGAAGCCGACGCACGCGGCGAATGGGAAGCCACCCTGACCCGGCTGGGCTTGACCGGCACCGCCACCGTCGCAGAAACCGAGGTGCGCATCGAGGCGCTGGACCGGCTGCGGGACGCGCTGGCCGAGGCCCGCCGCCATGACGCCACCCTCGCGACGGAACGCGGCTTCCTCGACGGCCACGCGGCTCTCGCCACTCGTCTCGCGACCGATTTGGATCGACCCGCGCCCAGCCTGGAACGGATTCCGGCCTTCGCCGAAGGGCTGTACGGGGAACTCGATGAAGGCCGGGCCAAGGCTCAACGCCATGTCGAGCGGCTTAAAGCGCTGGACGAACAGCGGGAGCGGCTAGCCCGCGCCGAGGCGCGGCGGTTGTCGGCCAGCGCGACCTTGAACCGGCTGGCCCGTGCGGCGGGCTGCGCGGACGCGGGGGAATTGCCGGAAGCCGAGGCCCGCTCCGCCCGGCGGCGGCAATTGACGGACGCGGTGCTAGGCATTGAGGCGCAACTGGCCGCGCAATGCCGCTTGCCCTTGGCCGCGTTATTGGCCGAAGCCGAGGGGCAGACGGCGGACGTAGTGGCGCGGCGGCTGGCGGATATTCAGCCGGACATGGCCGCGCTGGACGCGGAATTGAAAGCGGCCCATGACGCCGAGAGTCACGCCCGCCGGGAGCTCCAGGCCATCGACGGCGGGGCCAAGGCGGCGGAACTCCGCGAGGAGGCGGAAAGCCTGTTGGCCCGCATCCGCCACGAGGCCGAGCGCTACGCCCGTCTGCGCCTCGCCCGCGCCTTGTTGGAGCGGGGCATTCAGAGCTTCCGCGACCAAGCCCATGGGCCGCTGCTGGAAAAGGCGGATCGTTATTTCGGGCTGCTGACCTCGGGCCGGTATTCGGGGCTGCGGGTGGATTTCGAGGACGACCGGCAAGTGCTGGCGGCGCTGCGCCCGGACGGCGTGGGCCTGCAAGTGCGCGACCTGAGCGAGGGCACGGCGGACCAGCTTTATCTGGCGCTGCGCCTCGCCGCCATCGAGTTGAACATCGACAACGGGCAGGCCGTGCCGGTGGTGCTGGATGATTTGCTGCTGACCTTCGACGACGAGCGCTCGGCCCAGGCGTTGCGGGCGCTGGCGAGCTTGGGGGAACGGACCCAGGTGTTGCTGTTCACCCATCATCGGCATGTGGTGGAGATTGCGCGGGGGGTGCTGGCGGGGGGGCGGTTGGGGGTGGTGGCGTTGGGGTGATTGCATCGCCTAAAACCCCAACCTATCGTTCCCGCATTCCGTATTAAACCGCATTCAGTAGTTCCATTCCCGGCCGTCAAAAGCCTCCCATAGGATGGGTGCAGCGCAGCGAAACCCATTATGCCGCCTAGCCCGGTGTAATGGGTTCCGCAAGCTTCACCCATCCTATGAGTTAGCACACTTCCCATGCAGCACACGCGAGGAACATTTCCGGCAACCCGCCCGCCGTTTTGATTTATTCGCCAGAATCTCGGGCTTCGTCATTCGTAGTTATTTCCCCATCTGTGGGTAAGTCGCCCGCGATTTCCGCCGGGTCGATTCGATAGTCCTGCCGCATCCGCTCGATTTCTTGGCGAATTTCCTCGACGGTTTCCTCCAGTTCTGGCCCCATGCGGAGGGCATCGTCGGCGCGTGCGGGGCCGGCTTCGCGGAGGATGGCGTAGTAGAGGGGTTTTAATTTTTCCTTGAGATTAAGGTGGGTGTATTTCTCGTCTTCAAAGAGTTTTAAGGCGAAAGCTATTTGATTCTTTGCCGTTAACATTTGAATACAACCTAGGAATATATACCAAGGTTTTTCTTCGGTGATTACGGGTTGCCATAGTGTATTGTTTATCTCCTCAAAAGCTGGCCCGAATTGATTATTCCACAGCAATATCATGCTTAACATAAGCCTTGATTGCGCATCTGGTGATTCAGAAGCCACAGACTTACTTAATTTAAGCGCCTCTCTGTTGTTTCTTTTTAATTTGGCAAGATAAAACCAAGCCAAGTTTGAGCGTCCCAGCAAATCGTTTAATTCTGCCGCTTTCTTCCAAAACAGTTCGGTTAGCCCTAACTTTTCTTGTAAAAGATATATGGATGCAAGATTAACCATCGCATTTGATGCGCCTTGTTCTGACGCTAGCAGGTAAGCCTTCAACGCTCCCATCTGTAATCCGCTGAGCCGCCCGGTCATGCTCGGCCTTTTGCGCGAGGTGGAGCGATGGCGTTATCGGCCTATTGGCAGGGGCATATCGAGGCCTGGCAGACGAGCGGCCTCACCCAGG
>NZ_JBTEKS010000490.1:0-2847 GCF_054333355.1 Methylomagnum sp.
CGGCTGGCCCACGTCGCCGAGCGCCTGCTCGCGAAGGCCCCGTCGGAGCGGTTCCAGCTGGCGGAGCACGTCGCCGACTCCGGCATGGTCAAGGTCAGCGGAATGCCCCGCGCCGCCGCGACGAAGGCCAGGGCGATGCCGGTGTTGCCGCTGGTGGGTTCCACCAGCTCCTTGCCCGGACCCAGCAGGCCGCGCTGTTCGGCGTCCCACACCATGGCGGCGCCAATCCGGCACTTCACGGAATAGGCGGGGTTGCGGCCCTCGATCTTCGCCAGCACCGTGGCCGGGGCGCCGTCGGTGACGCGGTTGAGCTTGACCAAGGGCGTCCGGCCAATGGAGAGGGAATTGTCTTCGAACCAATGGGTCATGTGTGTCTCCTGATGAATAAAGCCATAAAAAAAGCCAGCGGTTTCTATTTTGAACTCACTGGCTCCCGCTTGTCTGGTCGGCTCCGAGTATAAATTGAGCGCTCATGTTGGGAAATTGGTGAGGGTCGGCATTCGTGCAATGTAGCAGGCGGGCTTTATTCTCCAAAAGAATGAATAGCCATCAGCCCATACGCGATGGTTATTAAATGGGGGGCGGCTCTTTCGCAAGCACAAGCGCCCGCCGTCCTCATCAAACCAGCCCGATCCGCAATGGCCCGCAGGGGCCACACGCGAGAACCCGGCCCATTGGTCAATCTCTCGACAACTTAGCCCACCCCCTTACACCGCTGGACTTAAGCCGGTTTTCCACAGGAATTTGCACAGAATTTGTGGATAACTTGGGCGCCATCCAGCCAGCCAGATTCATACGATGGGCGCAGCGCCGCGGAACCCATCATGCCACCCGGCCCGTAGCGATGAGTTCCGCGGGTCCCACCCATCCCATGGCCTTATTCACTCAAGGTCGTTATTTGATTTGCTTAATAACGCATTGCCGCCGTTTTCCCCGGTCGCTATAAGTAAGCCCATCCATCCACTGGACGTTCATCGCTCAGCGATGTCGTGCCCCGCCGGGACGTTTTTACACAAGCCTCGGGGAGTCTTTATAAGCATCCTCAAACACACCCGCCGTCTCGCCCTGGCACTGCTGCTGGCGTCCCCGTCCGTCTGGGCGGACATCACCGCGTTCGCGGCGGCGAGCCTCACCAACGCCTTGACCGACATCGACAAAAGCTTCGAGAAGGCCCACAAGGTTCCGGTGAAGCTGTCCTTCGCCTCGTCCTCGGCCTCGGCCTTGGCGAATGTCCCAATGCGGTTAAAATCATGCCCCCTAGACGTACCCGGACTTTTACCCGACAGCCACCGACGTGAACGCCCACCCGCCGACCTTGCCCGACCTCCACGAACTGGCCCTGCTGCGCGGCTGGATCCGTGGCCTACCGTTCCTGACACTGGCCGAATTGTACCTGCCCGGCGCACCCCCCTCCGAGGCCAAGCACCGGGTGGAGGCACTGATCGAGACATTGTCCAGCCGCGCCCGGCGGGCCGCTCGACCAGACCTGGCGGACGCCCTGACCGGCGAGCGACGGGCCTCCGAGCCATGGCAGCGGGCCGCCGAGCGGGCCATCGAAGCCATTACCCGCCTGCCGGAACCCCATCCCGGCTTGGCCGATCCGGTGGACCGCTGGCTGCCGCCACGGGTCGCCTTGCCCCTGTCCCGGGCCGGATTGGGAACGCTGGGTTCGGTATCGAAGGCGGGGACCGTGGCCGATTGGTGGCGGGATGTGCCCCGGCTGGGCGAAGCCGGGGCGGACCTGGTGCGCCAATTGTTCACCGACAGCCCGGACCTGGAGCCGCTTCAGGAGGCGGAAGTCCTGGGTCCGCCGCCCACCGGGATGACGCCACGGGAGCCAAGCTCGGATTTGGCGCCGCTGGAATGCTTCCGCCTGCCGCCCGGCCTGGATGGCCGGGACCGGGCCAACCGGGCGCCGCCGGGTCATCTGCGGATCGTCGCCGCCACGGATGACGAGGCGGTCCGGTCCTGGCTGGCGCAATGGCCGACGGACGGCGCCACTTGGCGGGCCTATCGACGGGAAGCGGAGCGCTGCCTGTTGTGGAGCGCGCTGGAACGGCGCAAGTCGCTGTCGGCCCTGACGGTGGACGACGCCGTGGCCTACCGGGCCTTCCTGCGCGATCCCCAGCCCCGGACCCGCTGGGTGGGACCGCTGGCGTCCCGGAACTCGCCGGATTGGCGCCCGTTCCAAGATGGCCTGTCGGAGCGCAGCGCCCATCACGCGGAGACCGTGCTGCGGGGGCTGTTCGGCTGGCTGCGCGAGGTGGGCTATCTGGCTTGGTCGCCCTACGCGGGATTGCGGCGGGCGCGGCGGCAGGAGGAATTGGGGGTGGGCAAGGCGCTGAGCGAACGGGAGCTGGCCTGGTTGTTCCGGTTCGTGGCATCGCGGCTGGATACGGACGCCGCCGCGCGCCATGCCCGCTTCGCGTTGCGGCTGGCCTACGCCACGGGATTAAGAATCAGCAACTTGGCCGCCGCCACGCTTGGCGACCTGGAGCGGCGGGAAGGCCGCGACGGGGCCGGGCCGCAGTGGTGGCTGCACGCTCGGGTGAAAGGGGACAAGCCCCACCGGGTGCCGATAACGGCGTTGATCCCGGAGCTTCGGGACTATCTGGCGGCGCGGGGCCACGAGGCACCGCTGGAAGGCTTGGACCCGGACCTGCCGCTGATTGGCAAGCGTCGCCGGGTCCGCACCGCACGCGGCTACCGGGAAGAGCCATACAGCCCGTCGGGGCTGCACGATTTGTTGAAGTCATTCTTCGAGGCGGCGGGCGCGGCCCTGGCCATCGACGATCCCCTGGGGGGCGAGCGGCTGCGGCGGGCCACCACCCACGCGCTGCGCCACAC
>NZ_JBTEKS010000491.1:0-2817 GCF_054333355.1 Methylomagnum sp.
CACCTCGCCGCCCGCCGCCTGCACCTCGCGGATGCTTCGCTCGACCACCGCATCTGCTGCTCGCCGACCCAGCCAGACCAGCCGCGTCCCGCCCCGCTCGGCCAAATGGCGGGAGAAAATCAGCCCCAAGCCGCCCGCCCCGCCCGCGATGAGATAGACCCCGCCGGGCCGCACCGGCAAGCCGTCGGTGGTGACGGTGTCGAGGTTGGCCAGCGGTTCCACCACCCGCCGCCGCCAACGCCCCGCCCGCAGGGCCAATTCGACGGCGGGCAAGCCCGGCGCTTCGGCCAGCCGCCGGGCGATGGCGGCGGGATCGGCGGCGAGTTCGGCCTCGTCGAGATCGACGCAACTCAAGGGCAGGTCCGGGTATTCGCTATGCAGCACCCGGCACAGACCCGCCAAGCCTCCAGCGGCGGGATTGGTCCCCGCCCCCTCGCCGTCCGCCGAATAAACGCCGCTGGTGACGACCACCAGCCGCCCGACCTGTCCCAAGCGCCCGCTGGCATGAAGGGCGCGGACTAGGCTCAACAAGGCCAGCGGGCCGGTGTCCTGCGCCCGATCAAAAGCCGCCATGTCGGCAGGATCGAATGGCGCCCGCGCCAGCCCGCCCAGGAAATACACATCGAAGGGCGCGGGGATGTCCTCCAGCAAGGCCGCGTAATCGGCTTCCCGCGCCAGGTCAATCGCCCGGTAGCGCTCGCCCGCCCGCCGCCAGCCCCGGCCCAGGAAGGCAATCCGTCCAGTTTCAGCCGCCAGCGCTCTGGCCAGACCAAAATCGCGGGCATGGCGCACCACCAGCGTGTGGGGCATGGCGGGGAGCTTGGCCCCGTCCGGCTCCACCAGCCGCCACGCGGGTTGCCATAGACCCAAAGGCGGCAAGCCAGTAGGAATGGATGAAGTGGGAGTGAGTGATGTGGGAGTGGGCTTCAGCCCACGATTAGGCAGAGCTGTCGCGTCAACCGGCACAGTCGTGGGCTGAAGCCCACTCCCACCATGCAGCCCACTCCCACCAAACCAATGCCGCCGCCGCTCGAAGGGATAGCCCGGCAACGGCACCCGGCGGCGTTCGCCCGGTTCGTACAAGTCTTCCCAAGCGATGGCGACCCCGCCCGCCCACAGCGCCGCCAGCCGGGCCAGCTTGCCGTTGGCGACCAGGGCGCGGAGATAGTCCCGGTCTTCCGCCTCGCCGCCGAAACCCGCCAGCGCCGCCCGGCCCGCCGCCACGCCGCGCCACAGGCCGGGCATGTCCGGGCCGCCGGCCAGAAAAGCAGTGAGCTTTTCGCCAAGTTCGGCAGGGCTGGCACACAGCACCGCCAGCCGGTGTTCGTGGCTCTCCCGCCCCACTTGCAGGGTATAAGCGATGTCCGCCAAGGACGCCGCCCGGCCCGCCGACGTGGCGAGATGGTCCAGAAGACGCCGCGCCACCGCCTGCAATTGCTCGGGCGTGCGGGCCGACAGCGGGACCAACACCGGCCCCACCGTTGGGCGGGATAAGGCGGGTTGATACTCTTCCACCACGCAATGGGCGTTGACCCCGCCGAAACCGAACGAACTGACCCCGGCCCGGCGCGGCGCGGGGCGGCCTTGTGAGTCGCGGGGTTCCGGCCAATCGCGGGCCTGATCGACGATGAAGAACGGGCTGTCCGCCAGTTCGATGTAGGGATTCAATTCGCGGAAATCGTGCAGGGCGGGCAAGCGGCGATGGCGCAAGGCCAAAAGGGCATGAATCAGCCCGGCGACCCCGGCGGCGGTTTCCAGGTGGCCGATGTGGCTCTTGATCGAACCCAAGCCGCAGAAGGCTCCGGCGGGCAAGGGCCGACCGCGCTTCATCGCCAATTCGGCGAAGGCTTTCTTGAGGGCGTTGACCTCGATGGGGTCGCCCAAGGCCGTGCCGGTGCCGTGGGCTTCGATGTAGCCGATGGTTTCGGGATCGACCTCCGCCGCGCCGATGGCCTCCACCAGCAATTCCGCCTGCGCCCTGGCGCTGGGCGCGGTGAGGGATTGGGCCTGCCCGCCGTGGTTCACCACGCAGGACCGCAGCACGCCGTGGATGTGGTCGCCGTCGGCCAGGGCGCGGGACAGCGGCTTCAACACCACCACGCCCGCGCCTTCGCCCCGGACATAGCCATCGGCGCGGCGGTCGAAGGTCTTGCAGCGCCCATCGGGGGCCAGCATCCCGGCCCGGTCGAAGGCGATGAACAAGCGCGGACTGAGCAGGGCATTCACCCCGCCCGCCAAGGCCAGTTCGCATTCGCCCCGGCGCAGGGCTTGAATCGCCCGATGCACCGCCACCAGCGAACTGGAACAGGCCGTGTCGATGGTTTCGCTGGGGCCGCGCAGGTCCAGCAGGAACGACACCCGGTTGGGCAGCATGGCGTGCAGGGTGCCGGTGGGGGTGTGGGCCTCGATGGCTTGCCCGTGGCGTTCCAGCAATTCCCGGTAATCGCTGGTGGACACCCCGGCGAACACCCCGGCGCGGGAACCACGCAGCGAACCGGGCCGGTAGCCCGCGTCTTCCAGCGCCCGCCACGCGGCTTCCAGAAACAGGCGGTGCTGCGGGTCCATGACGTCGGCCTCGGCGGGAGCAATGCCGAAGAACGCCGAGTCGAAGTGCGTCACATCCGACAGAACTCCATTGGCTCGCACGTAATTCGGGTCGGCAATCAGTTCAGGCTCCACGCCCGAGGCGCGCAGTTCATCGTCGGAAAAGAAGGTGATCGATTCGCGGCCGTCGCGGAGGGTCCGCCAGAACGCCTCGAGGTCGTCTGCCTCGGGAAATCGGCCCACGAGGCCGATGATCGCGATGTCCTGCTGCCG
>NZ_JBTEKS010000492.1:0-2794 GCF_054333355.1 Methylomagnum sp.
AGCCCGCGCCGAAGATGGCCGCGCCCAGCAAAGTGCGCGCATTCAGCAAGGAAGAATGCCGCCCAAACGTCGGCTCGAACACCGGCTTCTTCATCAGCCGTGGCCCAAGCTGATACGCCAGCAACGCCACCGCCACCGCGCTCCCCAGCACCAGCAGCAACCCCAAGTCCCGGAACATCAAGAAATCCAGCACCACTTCCGGCTTAACCATGGTGGCGACCGACAGGCCGAACCCGAACAAGGCGCCAGCGGCCAACACCATGAGCCACGATAACGGCTTCATCACAGCCCTCCCCAGGCTTGCGTTAAATGGGCCACGGCGATGGCGGTGGACAGGAAGATAATCACCGCCAACAAGGACGGCAGTTGCAGCGAGGCCAGCCCGCAAATGCCGTGACCTGCGGTGCAGCCGTTGGAGAGGCGGGCGCCAAAGCCAATCAGCAAGCCGCCGACCAGCAATCGCCACGCGCCGACTTCCGTGACGAAGGTTTCACCCGTCATCGCCAGATAAATCAAGGCACCGAGGATCAGCCCGGCGGCGTACGCCAGCCGCCAAGCCCGTGACTTAAGCAGCGCCTCCCGCTGGAAGGCCGGGGCGTTCGAGGCATAGCTCCAAGTGGCGCTGAACAAGGTGCTCATGCCGCCCACCAGCCCGGTGAAGAGATACAGCAGTCCGATGGCCGCGCCGATGGCCGCGCCGCCGATGAGGTAATGGGCCAGGCCCATGGGGAAAAATTGGTCGATCATGAGAATGGCAAGGCTCCGATGATGCGGGACTGACGCGAGTGGAATCGTCCGGTTAAAAAAACCGTAGTTTACGTCAGGTCAAGCCGAAGCCCGCCCAGGGCAATCGCGCTATGTGAATTTCCCCCTCTCGCCTTTGGGAGAGGGCCGGGGTGAGGGTATCCAACTCAGGGATTTACGGCCTTTCCAACCCGGACCACGAGACCCGGCCCCGGTTCTTCAAGGAGGGAATCCCGTTTTGACACCCTCACCCTAACCCTCTCCCAGAGGCGAGAGGGAAAAAACAGCCGCTTCCCGGCATAGCGCGATTGCCCTGGGAAGCCCGCCGCCTTCCGTCATGCCCATGCGTTAACATGGCGTCCATCCCCGGTAAACAAGATGCAGACCGAGCCGGTTTTCAAAACCGGCTCGGTCCTTCAACTCAAAACCATCCCCCCATGACTCACAAGCCGCACGAATCCCCAGCGCCCCGCAATGCCATCCCCCGCGCCGAACCACCACTGGGCAAGAAGCGCCGCCACCTGTCCCCGCTGCGCTTGCCCAAGGCCAACATGCCGCCCCCCGGCACGGCGCCCGGCATCGAAGCCGCCGAGCCGCCCGCCGGGCTGGACGCCACGGCGACCCCGGTATCCATCGCCTGCGTGGATTATTGCCCGGAGCGGGTCGAGCGGCAGGAGATCACCGACCTGGCCGCGTTCCTGACGGACCACCGCCCGGCCTGGTCGAAGGTCCGCTGGATCAATATTTCCTGTAGTGGCCGGGCGGATGTCATCAACATGTTCGCCCAGAAATACCAACTCCATCCCCTGGCGGTCGAGGACGTATTGCACGGCGCCCACCGGCCCAAGATCGAGGACTATCCGGCCATGGAAGGGGCACCGGGTCGGCTGTTCATTGTGGCCCGGCTGGTGCATTTGCGGGAGGAGCGACTGCACGACGAGCAGGTCAACCTCTTCCTGGGGCGCAGCACCCTGCTGACTTTCCAGGAAACCCGCAACGGCGTGTTCGAGTCGATTTACCACCGGCTCCAAGTGCAAGGCTCGCGGCTGCGCCTGAACGATGTGAGCTTCCTGTGCTATTCGCTGCTGGACGCCATCATCGACGGCTATTTCCCGGTCTTGGAGCATTTCGCGGAGCGCATCGAGGACACCGAGGACGAATTGCTGGACCGCCCCGGCCACCACACCCTGCAAAAAGCCCACGCCGCCAAGCGGGGGCTGCTGCTGCTGCGCCGGGCCACCTGGCCGATGCGGGAAATCATCGCGCAGTTGCAGCGGGACAAGCACGAGTGCCTGTCGGACACGACCCTCACCTATTTCCGCGACGCGTACGACCATTGCGTGCAGATCATCGACCTGCTCGAAACCTACCACGAGGTCGCCACATCCCTCACGGAGGCCTATATGTCGGTGATGTCGAACCGGCTGAACGAGGCGGTGAAGGTGCTGACGGTCATCAGCACCATCTTCATGCCCATGACCTTCCTGGCCGGCGTGTATGGGATGAACATGCCCATCCCCGAGAACCAGTGGACGTGGAGCTATCCGGCGTTCTGGGTCGTGTGCTTGGGGATGGCGCTGGGCATGGTGATCTGGTTCCGGCGGCGCGGGTGGATTTAATTCCGAGATTTTGGTCGGGAAGCGGAACAACCGTTCAGCCTGATGCATAGAAACCCGGGTAGTCCTTTATATTGAGTGACGGCCTAATGGAGCAACTAGGAGTTTCGTTTTGTCGCCTAAGCATTTAGGTGAGGATAAGGCCATGCGCTGCCCCCACTGCCATTCCGAGGTCATCGTGAAGAACGGTTCCAACGGCGTCGGCGCACCGAAGTTCCGGTGCAAGGCGTGCTCCCGGCAATTCGTCGAGCGCCCCAAGAACCCGCGGGTCACGGACGCGGAGAAGGACCTGACGACCGGCGGCTCCTGGAGAAGATCCCCCTCGCGGGCATCGCGCGGGTGGTGGGCGTCTCCGAGTCCTGGCTCCAGGGCCACGTCAACCAGAAACTGCGGAGCCAGCCGAGGCGGGTCAAGGCCGCCGCCAAGACCAACCC
>NZ_JBTEKS010000493.1:0-2782 GCF_054333355.1 Methylomagnum sp.
TCCCATGTCTCGACGGATCAATTGCTTAGGTCACTTTGAAAGGGCTGGTGCTTGGACTCATAGCAAACGACCTAGACAACAGAGTCCCACACCAGCAAAAACTCACAGGCAACCAAGAACTGGGTTTGGCACCCGCCTCTCCGAAGGCCGATTTCAAGCCGAGTAGAGTCAGCCCATGATCGTTTCAAAGTAACCCCGAAACCATGCTCAAGCTGGAAAACATCAAAAAGGATGCGGCCATCGCTGGATTGGAACCCAACGATGTCGTGCGCGTGGTGACAACCGAGCCGGTGGGCGACAACGCGCTGACCATCTACTACAAAACTTCGGACGGTCGCCTTCTGGAACGGATGCTGTTCCGCACCGACGAAGCCAACCTTTCCCTGGCCGAAGCAGGCCGTCCTTGGGCTTTCGATGCGCCCGGTGACGCCCTCAAGCTCGCCGCCGAGGCATACCGGATCCACCTCGCCCACCTGTTCGACCCGATGATGGCGGTTCACACCTCCAACGTGGTGCCGCTACCCCATCAAATCACAGCGGTCTACGAATCCATGCTGCCGCGCCAGCCGTTGCGGTATGTGCTGGCCGACGATCCCGGCGCTGGCAAGACCATCATGGCGGGACTGTTGATCCGTGAATTGCTGATCCGTGCCGACGCCCGGCGGGTTTTGATCGTGGCACCCGGCAGTTTGGTCGAGCAGTGGTGGGAGGAAATGCTTGAGAAGTTCGGGTTGGCGTTCACCGTGTTCTCCCGCGAGCAAGCCGAACTATCCCGAAGCGGAAGCCCGTTCGATGACTTCGATCTTCTGGTGGCCCGCGTCGATCAACTTTCCCGCAACGAGAGCCTTTTGGAAAAGCTCAAGCTATCCCGCTGGGATTTGGTTGTCGTTGACGAAGCCCACAAGCTGTCGGCCAGTTACTTCGGCAACAAGGTCAACAAGACCAAGCGTTTTCTACTCGGCGAATTACTCGGCTCCATCGCCCGGCATTTTCTGCTGATGACGGCCACGCCCCACAACGGCAAGGAAGAGGATTTCCAACTCTTCATGTCCTTGCTGGACGCCGACCGCTTTTACGGCAAGTTCCGGGATGGTGCCCACAAGGTCGATGTTTCCGACCTCATGCGGCGGATGGTGAAGGAAGAGCTGCTCAAGTTCGATAGCACGCCCCTGTTTCCCGAGCGGAAAGCCTACACCGTCAATTACAAGCTCTCCGACTTGGAAGCGGCCCTTTACGAGGCGGTCACCAGCTATGTGAAGGAAGAAATGAACAAGGCCGACCGGCTGGAGGATGGCAGCCGCCGGGGCACGGTCGGGTTCGCGCTGACCGCCCTGCAAAGGCGGCTGGCTTCCAGCCCGGAAGCGATTTTCCAATCCCTTAAGCGGCGGCACCACAAACTCAAGCGCCGGGTGGAGGAAGAAAAGCTCCGCCAGCGCGGACAGTCCATTGCCGAAACCCTCAATCTCAGCGGCTTGCCCGATGACATTTGGGAGTCTGCGGAAGCCCTATCGTCGGACCAATACGAAACCTTCGAAGAAGCCGTCGTCGATCAGGCGACCGCCGCGCAAACCATTCAAGAACTGGAATCCGAAATCGTCCTACTGGAAGGGCTTGAAGAGCAGGCCCGTCAGCTTGTGCATTCCGGTCTGGACCGGAAGTGGGACGAGCTTTCGAAACTCTTGCAAAACACCCCGGAATTCCGCGACGTCGAGAACCGGCCCCGCAAGCTCATCATCTTCACCGAACACCGCGACACCCTGAACTATCTGGCGGTCAAGATTCGTGGCTTGATGGGTAGCGAGGAGGCCGTGGTCATCATCCATGGCGGGGTGAAGCGGGAAGAGCGGCGCAAGGTTCAGGAGTTGTTCCGCAGCGATCCGGCGGCGCGGGTACTGTTGGCGACCGACGCGGCGGGCGAGGGCGTCAACCTGCAAAACGCCAATCTCATGGTCAATTACGACCTCCCTTGGAATCCCAACCGGATCGAGCAGCGCTTTGGCCGCATCCACCGCATCGGGCAAACCGAGGTCTGCCATCTGTGGAACATGGTGGCGAGCGGAACCCGCGAAGGGGATGTGTTTGCGCGGCTGTTCGAGAAGATGGAAGCCGCCCGCGAAACCTTGAGGGGCAAGGTTTTCGATGTGTTGGGCGAGGTGTTCGAGGAAACCAGTCTGAAAGATTTGCTGATCGAAGCGATCCGCATGGGCGAAGACCCGGAAGTTCGCGCCAAGCTATACCGCAAGATCGAAGGCGCGTTGGATACCGATCACTTGGAATCCATCATCCGACGCAATGCCCTGTGCGAAGAAGTGATGGACGAACAGCGGCTGTTCGCCGTCAAGGAGGAAATGGAAAAGGCCGAGGCCCGCAAGCTCCAGCCCTATTTCATCCGGGCGTTCTTCACCCAGGCTTTCCAGCAGCTAGGCGGCGAGCTACGGCCACGGGAATCCGGGCGCTATGAAATCACCCACGTCCCGGCCATCATCCGGGAGCGGGACCGCCAGATCACGGGCCGCGACCGACGCCACATCGACCCGGTGGTGCGGCGCTATGAGCGGGTATGCTTCGATAAGGATCAAGTCCGCCTAGTGGACCGGGTGGGCGCTCCCATGGCAAACCTCATCCATCCGGGGCACCCGCTCATGCAGTCGGTCACGGATATGGTGTTGGAGCAGCACCGCAACAAGCTCAAACAGGGCGCGGTGCTGGTCGATCCCGACGACACCGGCCTAATCCCCCAGGTCTGCTTCATCATCGACCATTCCGGGAAGGAAGGCGGCAC
>NZ_JBTEKS010000494.1:0-2778 GCF_054333355.1 Methylomagnum sp.
CGTGGTGGACCGGCGGGTGATTGTCGATGAGGCGTTCGACCGCGCCCGGAAGCTCGCCAAGGCGTTGCGGGATGCGGAATCCGGCGTGCTGAAAACCGTGGCCGACGCCCTGCGCGGCCTGGCGGGCGGGGAGAATCCGAAGCCCCTAACCTGCTTCCAGTTGCGCGGCGGCATGTACCGTTCCGACGCCTGGGCGCAATCCCCGGCGCAACCGGCCATCATCGCGTCCACGGTGGACCAACTCGGCTCGCGCCTCTTGTTCCGCGCCTATGGCCGGTCCCACAAGGCGTGGCCGATCCAGGCCGGGCTGGCGGGCAACGACGCCTTGATCCTGCTGGACGAGGCCCATTGCGCCCTGCCGTTCCTGCAAACCCTGCGGGCGGTGCAAGGCTACCGGGCCTGGGCCGACGCGCCGCTGGCCGCGCCGTTCCAGGCGGTGGTGATGAGCGCCACGCCGCCAGATTGTGGGGGTGGGCTTGCGACCTGTGGGAGCGGGCTTCAGCCCGCGACTACCGAGCCTGATCGTGGGCTGAAGCCCACTCCCACCCTGAAGCCCACTCCCACGACCGCGCCTACGCCACCCTATGACATCTTCCGCGACACCTCCGACGAGCGGCGCACGCCCGGCCATCCGCTGGGGGACCGCCAGTTGGCGGCGAAACCGGCCCGGCTGGCGCCGCCCGTCAAGGTCAAGGCGGCGACGGCTTACAAGGATTTGGCGGCGGAATTGGCGAAGAACGCCGTGGCCTTGGTGAAGGATCGGCCCCTGGCCTGCGTCGTCTTCGTCAACCGGGTGGCGACGGCCCGCGAGGTGTCCCAACGGCTGGGAACGCTGGATAAGGACCGCGCCGAGGTCGTGCTTCTGACCGGGCGGATGCGGCCCCTCGACAAGGACGACACCGTGGCCGGGCGGCTGAAAGACTTGGGTTCGGCCCAATCCGCCGGGCGGCGGCTGGATAAGCCGCTGTTCGTGGTGGCGACCCAGACCCTGGAAGTGGGCGCGGACTTGGATTTCGACTTGCTGGTGACGGAATGCGCCAGCCTCGACGCCCTGCGTCAGCGGTTCGGGCGCTTGAACCGGATGGGGCGGGCGATTGAATCCCGCGCCGCCGTGCTGGTGCGGGCGGATCAGGCGGAGAGGAGCGAGGACGATCCGGTGTACGGCGCGGCCTTGGCGAACACTTGGCAATGGCTGAAAGAGCAAGCTCAAGCCGGGGAGTCAGGCGAGGTGGATTTCGGCATCGCCGCCCTGGAGCCGAAGTTGCCCACGGACGAAGCCGCCCTGGCCGCGCTCAACCCCGCCGCCAAGTCCGCGCCGGTGATGTTGCCCGCCCATCTGGACGGCTGGGCGCAGACCGCCCCGGAGCCGCTGCCCACGCCGGAACCCGCCGTGTTCCTGCACGGTCCCGGCCCGGCGTCCGCCGATGTGCTGGTGTGCTGGCGGGCCGATTTGGATTTGAGCGCCCTCAGCGGCGGCGACTTGGAGCCGACCGGGGCGGACAAGTCGCTGGAGGTGCTGACCCTGTGCCCGCCCGCCACGGCGGAATGCGTGGCGGTGCCGATTTGGCGGACGCGGCAATGGCTGGCGGGCGTTTCGAGCGTCGACGACAGCGCCGATGTGGAGGGCTTGGACGGGGATTTCGACGACTTCAAGCCCCAGGCCGGGCGGCGCCGGGTGGTGCGCTGGCGGGGCCGGGACGAGGCGGCGGTGATCGAGTGCCGGTCTTCGTTTGGGAGCGCCGAGTGGGGCGAAATCACCTTCGGCGAGGGTTGGAGTCCGCTCACCGACCGGGAGGCGTTGCGGCCCGGCGATGTGGTGGTGATTCCCGCCGGGGTGGGGGCGGGGGCGGCGGCGGAGTTGGGCGATTTGGCGCCGCACGCGGACGGCGGGCCGATTCTGGATTTCGGCGACCGGGCGTATGCCGCCATCCGGGCCAAAGCCTTGCTGCGGCTGCATCCGAAGGTCATGGCGTATTGGCCGGATCGGCCGGCCGTCGAGCGGCTAAGGGCGTTGGCGGATTCGGTGGCCACCGATTTTGAACAGGACGCCGAAGGCTTTCTGGCCGAGCTTCGGGACGCCTTGACCGAACTCCGCGACGACCAGGCATTGCCTCAGCCGTGGCGCTGGCTGGTCCGGGTCGTTCGGGGCTTGCTCGACGAGAAGCCGTTCAAGCGGTGTGTCGAGTTGCATCCCCTGGGGGGGTTGGTGCTGCGGGGCCGGGCGTTCTTGCCGCCGCCGGAATCCGAGGATTCCGAGGAGACCCAGGACGCCGACCGCTTCTCCGACGAGGACGACGCGGCCTCTTCGTCCAGCACGCGGGCGGTGCTGTTGGCCGAGCATTTGCGCGGCGTGGCGGATTTCGCCCGCGACTTCGCCGAGTCCTGCCGCTTGCCGCCG
The DNA here is from genome assembly GCF_054333355.1 of Methylomagnum sp. Taxonomy (NCBI): domain Bacteria; kingdom Pseudomonadati; phylum Pseudomonadota; class Gammaproteobacteria; order Methylococcales; family Methylococcaceae; genus Methylomagnum; species Methylomagnum sp. The sequence continues at coordinate 2,399 of NZ_JBTEKS010000494.1, forward strand.
CCCCTCGCCGGGGCGGTGGTGCGGGCCGGGTTGCTGCATGATTTGGGCAAGGCGGACCCGCGTTTCCAAGCCTTGCTGCGGGGTGGGCGGGCGGCGCCTGCGGGGGAGTTGCTCGCCAAGTCGTTGGAACTGCCGCAGGGCCGCGCCGAGCATGACAGCGCCCGCAAGGCGGCGGGTTATCCACGCGGCGCCCGGCATGAGTTGCTGTCGGTGCGGCTGGCGGAGAACGGGGCGGGGCTGTTGCCGGAGGACGGGGACTTGCGGGATTTGGTGTTGCACCTCATCGCCAGCCATCACGGCCATTGCCGGCCCTTCGCGCCGGTGGCGTTCGACCGCCGCCCGGTGGCGGTGGCGTTGCCCACGGATTGGCCGGGGGAGTT
>NZ_JBTEKS010000495.1:0-2768 GCF_054333355.1 Methylomagnum sp.
CCCCGAAGCGGGAGAACCAAGGCTGATGTTCCGTACCATCCTGGTCGTGCAGGCCCGCACCGGCTCCTCCCGGTTGCCGGGCAAGGTGTTGCTTGACGCCTGCGGCAAGCCCCTTTTGGAACTCATGCTGGAACGGCTGGGAAAAGTCCGCGCTCCGGTGCGCATCGTGGTCGCCACCACCACGGCGGGCACGGACCAGCCGGTGGTGGACCTCTGCCGCCGCCTGGGGGTGGAGATGTTCCGGGGTCATCCCACCGATTTGCTGGACCGGCATTACCGGGCGGGCAAGATTTTTGGCGCCGATGCCGTGGCGAAGATTCCCTCCGACTGCCCCTTGATCGACCCCGCCGTGGTGGACCGGGTGCTGGCCCGCTTCGCTCTTGGTGATTGCGACTACGCGGGCAATCTGCATCCCGCCTCCTACCCGGACGGCAACGATGTGGAAGTGATGACCATGGAGGCGCTGAAAGAGGCTTGGCGGGAGGCGGACAAGCCCATGGAGCGGGAACACACCACGCCGTTTCTATGGGAGCGGCCCGAGCGGTTCCGCTTGGCGAACGTGCTGTGGGAAGCGGACGAACAGGGCCAGCCGGTGCGGGATTATTCCCTGTCCCACCGCTGGACCCTGGATTACCCGGAGGACTACCAGTTCATCCGGCGGGTCTACGAGGCGATTTATCCCGCCAAGCCGGATTTCCGGCTGGACGACATCCTGGCCTTGCTGGACGCCCAGCCGGACCTCGCCGCCATCAACGCCGCCTATGCCGGGGTCAACTGGTATCGCCACCATCTGCATGAACTCCGCACGGTGGACTCCCGGCACACACGTCTGTTGGATGCGGCTCTTCATCCGGCTTCCCTACCCCCGTTTCCGCCCTTGTCGGAATTCGCCACCGGATTGCAAACCCCATGACCGAACACCAAGAGCAAGAACTCCAAGCCCTGGCCCACCGGGTCCGCCGCCATGTCATTGAAATGGCGACGGGCGGCGGTTGCTTCATCGGCGCGTCGCTGTCCTGCGTCGATGTCCTGGCCTATCTCTACACCCATTGGCTGAACCTGGATGCCGCCAAGCTGGACGACCCGGAGCGCGACTACCTGCTGCTGTCGAAAGGCCACGACGTGCCCGCCCTGTATGGCCTGCTCGTGGAACTGGGCTTCATCGGGAAAGAACGCCTGACCCGCCACCTCAAGACCGACGACCACATCTATTGGCATCCCAACCGCAATGTCCCCGGCGTGGAATTCCATTCCGGCTCCCTGGGCCATCTGCTCAGCGTCGGCATCGGCGTCGCATTGGACATCAAGCTGCGGCGGGGGCGGGGCCGGGTGGTGGTGATCCTGGGGGATGGCGAGACCAACGAAGGCTCGGTCTGGGAAGCCGTCTTGGTGGCCGCCGCCAAGAACTTGGACAACCTGGTGGTGATCGTGGACCGCAACGGCTTCCAGGCCAATCTGGCGACCGAGGAGCTGATCCCGCTGGAGCCGCTGCCCAACAAGTTCGCCGCCTTCGGGTGGAGCGCCATCCGGCTGAACGGCCACGACTTCCGGCAGTTGGAGGACGGCTTGGCCCACATCCCCCGCTTGGCGGGACGGCCCACCGCCATCGTCGCCGACACCGTGCGGGGGCGCGGCCTGCCCAGCATCGAAGCCCGCGCCGACCGCTGGTTCTGCAATTTCTCCCCGGTCGAAATCGGGAGGCTGCTCGAAGAACTGGAAGGCACCCATAGCGCGGTGCTGGAAAGCGACATCATCGTGGCCCGCTGACGGATCACCCCATGGCACAGCAAACCCATTACCAAACCTACGAAGACCGGCTCGGCGCCCTGGCGGAAACCGACGAGCGCTTCGTGGTCATGACCGCCGAGAACCGCTCGGCCATCCGCAACCTGCCGTCCCGGTTGGGCGAGCGGTTCATCGACTTAGGGATTTGCGAGCAAACCATGGTCGGTGCCGCCGCCGGGCTGGCGCTGCGGGGCCGCATCCCGGTGGTCCACGCCCTGGCGACCTTCCTGACGTTGCGGGCTTTCGAATTCATCCGCACCGATGTCGGGATAGCCCATTTGCCGGTGAAGCTGGTCGGTACCTTCAACGGCTTCTGGTCGGAGGCCAACGGTCCCACCCACCAATCCCTGGAAGACGTGGCCCTGATGCGCGGCATTCCCGGCATGAGCGTCTGGTGTCCGGCGGACGAGGAAGACCTGCTGCTGGGCCTGGAAACCGTGCTGCGCGACCCCGCGCCCTGTTACATCCGCTACAACGGTGCCCGGCCCATGGCCCGCCATGACCAGCCCTTCGAGTGGGGCCGGGCGGAAGTCTGGTGGGAAGGCCACGACGTGACCCTGCTGACCTACGGGATGCTGTTCGGCGAAGCCTTAACCGCCGTCGATTTGTTGCGGCGGGCGGGCTATTCCGTGGGGCTGGTGAACATGCGGATGCTCAAGCCGGCGGATACCGGGGCCATCCTCACCGCCGCCCGCCGCTCCGGGCTGTTGGTCACGGTGGAGGACCACTTCAAGACCGGCGGGCTGTATTCCATCGTGGCCGAGACCCTGGTCGAACACGGCGTCGCGGCGAAGGTGCTGCCCATCGCCCTGGACGAGCGCTGGTTCAAACCGGCCCTGCTCAGGGATGTCTTGGAGTACGAGGGCTTCACCGGCGCGGCGCTGGCGGCGCGGATTCGGGATCGCCTTGATGGCAGCCGCTGACGGAGACCGTGGGAGTGGGCTTCAGCCCACGAGCGTCCTGCCGGAGCGTGGGCTGAAGCC
>NZ_JBTEKS010000496.1:0-2722 GCF_054333355.1 Methylomagnum sp.
CCGTTGATGAGCAGGGTTTGGATTTTGCTGCGCCGCCCCAGATTCAGCTTGACCGCCGACGGGAACGCCGCGCCGCCCATGCCCACCACGCCCGCCGACCCGACGCGCACGCCGATTTCTTCGGGGGTCAGGCTGAACGGGTCGATTTCGTCCGGCTTGTCGATCCATAGGTCTTCGCCGTCCGGCTCCAGCAGCAGCGTGGAGGCGGGCAGCGCGGACGGGTGGGCCGAGGGGTAATCCATGATGTCCACCACCGTGCCCGACGTGGGCGCGTGAACCGGCGCGGAAATGGTGCCTTGGCTGGCGGCCAGCAATTGGCCCTTGCGGACTTTGTCGCCGACCTTCACCACCGGCTCGGCGGGCTGTCCGACGTGCTGCTGCAAGGGCAGGTACAGCATGGCGGGCAGCGGGAAATTCTGGTCGATGAGCCGGTCGGCGGTGGCCGTTTTGCGGGGTTCGGGATGAACGCCGCCACGGATTTGATTCTTGGCGCCGTGGGTGGTACCGCGCCAGATGGAATACATATCGAAGGGAAACACGGTTTACCTCCTGTCGTTATAAAGGAGCAAAGGAGCGCCCCAGCACACCCTCTTCTCCCTCTCCCACCGGGAGAGGGTTGGGGTGAAGGGCAGTCCAAATGGGATTTCGCGCTTTGACTTCCCAATTGTTCATTTTCAGAACCGGGGTGGGGCTTTTTAAGGAAGAAATCCTTGTTTGGATCACCCTCACCCTAGCCCTTTCCCAGAAGGAGAGGGAATGAAGAAGAAACGCACTCGGCAACATGGCCTTACGCCCCCACCGGCTCAGGCGCGGGCCAGCGCCAGTTACGCAGGGTCACTTTGACGGGGTGCATCTTCAGGCATTCGGTCGGGCAAACCACCACGCATTTCTCGCAGGCGATGCAGGCGTCGGCGACGACGGCGTGGATTTGTTTGGGCGCGCCGACCAGGGCGTCGGTCGGGCAGACCTTGTAGCAGCGGGCGCAGCCAATGCAGTTGGATTCATCGACCCGCGCCACCATCGGCACCTTTTCCTCGACGCCGGACAGGTCGAGGTCGATGGACAGCAGCGTCGCCAATTGTTCGGCCAGCGCCTTGCCGCCGGGCGGGCAGAGGGTGGGCGGGGCGTTGCCAGCGACCAGGGCTTCCGCCGCAGGACGACAACCCGGATAGGCGCATTGCCCGCATTGCGAACCGGGCATGAGCCGCTCGATCTGATCCACCAGGGGATTGTCCTCGACCTTGAAGACCCGCGAGGCCATGCCGAGCAGGTATCCGAAAACCAGCCCCATGGCGGTCAGGCTAAGGATGGCGAAGAGTATGTACATAGTTATGCAAGCCTCTTTCTTAGTGCGTGTTCAGACCGGCGAAGCCCATGAACGCCAGCGACAGGATCCCGGCGGTGATGAAGGCGATGGGCGTCCCGGCGAAGGCTTCCGGCACCGCCATCAGGGCCATGCGTTCGCGGATGCCCGCAAAGATCGCCATGACCAGGGTGAAGCCGAGCGCCGAGCCGAAGCCGAATAGGGCGCTGTGCAGGAAGTCGTATTCCTGCTGGATGTTCAGGAGCGCCACGCCCAGCACCGCGCAGTTGGTGGTGATGAGGGGCAGGAAGATGCCCAGCACTTGGTAAAGGACGGGGCTGGTCTTGCGGACCACCATTTCGGTGAACTGCACGACGGCGGCGATGACCAGGATGAAGGCCAGGATGCGGAGGAAGCCGATCTCCAGCGGGTCGAGCAGGTAATGCTCGATGATCCAGCTTGCCACGGCGGTCAGGGTCAGCACGAAGGTTGTCGCGAAGCCCATGCCGATGGCGGAATCGAGTTTCTTGGACACGCCCATGAAGGGGCAAAGCCCTAAGAACTTCACCAGCACCACGTTGTTGACCAATGCTGTGCCGAGCAAAAGCATTAAATAATCGCCCACCTTGGGACTCCTCTAGCTGTTTGCTATGGTTCCCAGCACGGGCCGTGCCAAGGGGCTTGGTTTTTAAACCCCTGATTTAGCGGGGATTTGGCGGTGTGGGATGTGGCGCGGCATGTCGGAAACGGCACACGGGGCGGGGTTGGGGCGGGGTTTGTGGGGTTTATAACAAGCGGGCGGGTGCTGATCGTTCCCACGCAGATATTCACCGCCATTAAGTTAGGCCACCCGGTCGCTGAGCGGAGTCGAAGCGAACCCACCAAGGGCTTTGATTTCGCTGGCTTCGACTCCGCTCAGCCAGCGAAATCAAAGCCCATGCGCCCTTAACTTAACCTGATTAGCAAGGAACTTCAGTTGAGCCAGGAACCACGTCATTCCGGCATGGAAGGGGGATGTCGGGGAGCGCCCGAGACCCCCTTCCATGTCGGAATGACGGCTGAAATTTCTTAATTCTGGCCTCCATAAGTAGCCCGGATGGAGCGCGGCGGAATCCGGGATGCCTGGAAACCCGAGCCACCTTGGTTCCCGGATTCCACTGCGATCCAGTTTAAAGCCGACAAAGCGTATGCTTGATGGCCGTCGCAAAGGGAAGATGAGCCGTTTCCGCCAATTCGCTCTCCATAAAAGGCTCCCGTTCGTCCTTAGGAAGCTCGCTGAGTTCATCGCTAATCTGCACATATTTGGCAACCGCCCGCCAACGCTCGTAGCGCAAAGGGCCATTCAAATTGAAGATGCGCAAGGTTCCTTCGGCCCGCCGTCTTTCCGCATCGGACGACAAGTCGTCGCGAATGGCGATG
>NZ_JBTEKS010000497.1:0-2721 GCF_054333355.1 Methylomagnum sp.
GGCGCACGGTAGATTCATGATTGAGTGCAAAGTATATCGGATGTGCGCCTAACCCACCCTACAGCTTGCCGATATTCACCAATCCGCAAAAGGCAGCGTAACCGTATCCAGCAAGGCATCGACGGGCATACTTAAAATGAAGCCCGGTATCAGATACCTATTCACTTCGCTATAAAAAGAATCCTTACGGGCTTTTTGATAATAATGGGCAAGGCAAGTGTCGGTGGGAGCCATAGCGTCGGAAAACGCCCACTCCAACGAAGACAATTCCATGCGGGTAAGCGTGTAAACGCCGGGGCAATCCCGGTAATGCCCCGGCCAATACCGGCCCTGCTGTTGCGTGACAAACGAGGTGCAGCCCGCCGCCGTGGTCAAGGCGAGGATGGCCGTCCACTTGAGCAAGGTTTTCACGCGGCGGGATTCCGGGCTAGGGCTGTTCATCGGAATAACAACAGGGCTTTTTCCACGGTGGACTTCACGCCCCAGGCCAGTGGAATCAAAACGTAGCTCCAGAATAGCACCAACAGAATCCGATCCCGGATGGGCGATGCTGTCGGTTCCGCCTCAATCGCCGCGGCTTGAACCGGGCGTGCGGTGGACTGATGCGATTTATTACGGCGCTTGTGTTTAAGCTTACTCATGGCGATTACCCCTGCAAGTCATCGTTCACTTCATCATGCGGCATATAATGCTTTTCATCCACGGCCCGCATCAGCAAATTGCAGACAAACCCCGCCGCCAATAGCCCAGCCATGATATTCAGGGTTGTCCCATAGGCTTCGGCCTTGGCGACACCCGAGCTGATTTGATACTCGCGGATATAGTTCACCAAGACCGGACCCAACACGCCCGCCGTGGACCAAGCCGTCAATAGGCGGCCATGAATGCCGCCCACATATTTGGTGCCGAATATATCGGCCAAATAAGCCGGAATCGTCGAGAATCCCCCGCCATACATACTCAGAATCACCGCCGTCGCCGCGATGAATAAAGCCATATTGCCGGTATGGGCGATGGTTTGCAGCATGGAATATAAAAACGTCCCCAGCGCGAAGAACACGAAATAGGTATTTTTGCGCCCGAGATAATCCGACGTGGAAGACCAGAAGAATCGTCCGGCCATGTTGAAAATACTCAACAGCCCGACGAAACCGGCGGCGGCTTCCGGGGTGATTTGGCCTTTGAACATTTCCTGAATCATCACCGACGCCTGCCCCAAGATGCCTATCCCTGCTGTGACATTCAGGCACAGAATGGCCCACAGTAAATAAAATTGCGGGGTAATCATGGCTTGGTCGATATGGACGTGGCGGTCTGTGACCATGCGTTTCGAGGTGGTCGGCGGCGTCCAGCCAGCGGGTTGCCAGTTAGGCGGCGGAATGCGGATCGTCAGGGCACCAATGGCCATGGAGACGAAATAGAGACCCCCCATGACCACGAAGCTTTGCGCCACGCCCACCGAGGCGGCGCTCTTGAAGTGGTTCATCAGCAGCACGCCCAGGGGCGAGCCAATCATGGCCCCGCCGCCGAAGCCCATGATGGCGAGTCCCGTCGCCATGCCGCGCCGATCCGGGAACCATTTGAGCAGGGTCGAGACCGGCGACACATAGCCCAGCCCCAGCCCGCACCCGCCCAGGACGCCATAGCCCACATACAGCAGCCAGATTTGATGCAGCGTGACACCCAGCGCCGCCAGGAAGAACCCGCCACCGAAGCACAGCGCCGCCGTCAGCATGGTGCGGCGCGGCCCGACCTTCTCCAGCCAGGAGCCACCGAACGCGGCGGACAGCCCGAGGAACACGATGGCGAGGCTGTAAATCCAGCCGATATCGGTCAGCTTCCAGTCGTCCGGCATGGACGAGCCGACGCCGAGGACGCGGGTCAGCGGCTCGTTGAAGACGCTGAAGGCGTAAACCTGCCCGATGCACAGATGCACGGCCAGGGCGGCGGGGGGAATCAGCCAGCGGTTGTAGTCGGGCCGGGCGGTGATGCGGTGTTTGGATAGGAAGCTCATGGGTGGGTTATGGTGGCGGGCCTGTTTTTGGAATTTGGCCTTATTACATCGTTATCGGCCCGGCGACGCCAGCTTGCAAGCGCAGGTTTTTACATTAAGCTCCATCTCCCACTGCTTACAAGCGTGGTTTTTACGAACTCGCGCATTTGCCCCCTCTCCCTCCGGGAGAGGGTGGGGTGAGGGGGAGTCAAAAAGGATTTCTTCCTCAAAAAACGCCCGCACACGCCTAGCGAAGCGGGGACTCGGCGCTCAAGCTTTTCTGGCTGAAGCCACGCGCCCCATGTTTAAGGAACAATTCCCATTTGATCCCCTCACCCTAGTGCTTCGTCACGTATGAAACGCCGAGTGATTCCCGAGGGTGCCGCCCGAGGCCGAATGTCTGGGGTAGGTCGGGCATGTACTCATGCCCGACGCGGCGGTCTGGCCGAAGCGTCGGGCAGGAAATACCTGCCCGACCTACACCTATCACGTCATTCAATGACTGACAAAGCACTAGCCCTCTCCCGGCGGAAGAGGGGAAAAACCCCGTTTCATATACATGGCGCGATTGCCCTGATTGACGCCATGGACCAAACGGCCTTTCAAAATTTCCAACGGAGGCGACCATGAAGACGCTACGCAAAGGAACGGATCGGGGACAAACCCACTTGCCTTGGCTGGACGGCCATCACACGTTTTCCTTCGGCGATTATTACGACCCCAAGCAC
>NZ_JBTEKS010000498.1:0-2716 GCF_054333355.1 Methylomagnum sp.
TGGACAAGGGCTTAAGCCGTTGAAAAACGTCCAAACTAAAGTTCGGACTCCAGCGGTCACAGCGCTCGGTTTTCTTATACTGCGTTCAGCCACAAACTGAACATCTTGCCCATTCTCCCCCTGGGAGAGGGTTGGGGTGAGGGGGGATTAAAAAGCCCGCGTAGGTCCGATTAGCGCAGCGTAATCGGACGCATGAATCTTGATCGACTGCGGCCCATCCAAACCCATTCAAAACGGAATATGCCTAATTATCGGCGTGCTTTCATGCCTGGCGGCACTTGGTTTTTCACCGTCAACTTGTTGCAACGGCATGGCAACCGTTTGTTGGTGCGCGAAATCGACTTGTTGCGCGTCACCGTGAGAAACGTGCGTGACCGCTACCCCTTCCATGTCGACGCCTGGGTCGTCTTGCCCGAACACCTGCATTGCGTTTGGACCTTGCCGCCGGGGGACAGGGCCGTAGGATGGGTAGAGGCGATAGCCGAAACCCATCCATTCGGGGATTCCGCGATATCTCATGATGGGTTTCGCTACCGCTCTACCCATCCTACGCGGGCTGTTATGCCCCAAGGAGCGCCGACGGGTCCCAGTGAAAGCTTTCTATCAATAAATATCTGATAACCATCCTCTTCGCGGTGACCTTCAACCATAATCCAGTTGAGTCCTTGTTGCGAGGTGCCCTCTGCGAAAGGTCCATTGATGGTGTTATCGTATGGAACGGCGTATTCTAAACGCATCCCAGGATCGCCTTTCAATACTAAACGACCCTCTACCTCGTCTTCAAAAAGTACGTCTTTATCTATTTTCTTTCCAAGTTCAATAGCTTCCTTTAAATCTTTTGCGCCATCTCTTGGTGCGACGTAAAACACATCACTGGGTGGATCAGCGACATTCAATATTTTTTTAAGCTCTTCTTCCGAGTAATAAAGATATATCTGAGCAGGCGGCAGCTTCGACGTTTCGGTTTCTGCCATCATCAGCGCCGCCCCATCACAATTTGAGTTGTGGACCCAGACGCCTTCCTCCCCAACAAAATAGGTATGGAAATCCTCAACCTCAATGTTGTAAACACGGTGTCGGAAACCATGGCCGGTACATTCATGCCCTTGTTTACTTAAATAATTTATTTGACCCTGCTGATCGAATTCGACGCAATAATGTTTTTCGCTGTCATAAGCATCATGGTCATAAACCAACCCAATACTAGAATTGTCGGTGGTTAATATGCGTTTGTTTGCCCAGACAAAACCCCGAATGCCACCCGCCATTTCCAGTTCTTGCCCGCTTTCCAGATGAATAGCCGCTGTCCAGCCCTGATTCTTCACCCAAAACGGATGATCATCGGTGGCGAAAAGAACATATTCATCACAATCTTGAGATGTTTTTCCTGTAATATCTATAGGTATTGTGTATTCTATTGCCCGGATATTCTTATCCTCATGAATGTGGGTCTTGACAACTCGCTTGTAGGCCCGCACCCCGGCTCCAATCTCGGGCTGCGATAGAACCATATCCCCCACCTTGATCTGTTCGATGGGGACCAAGCCTTTGTCGGTCCAAACCGGCGTGCCCGCGACGAAGCACGCCCGCTCGTAGAAGGGCAGTGTATCGATTGGGGCCGTTAATTTCTCCAGCACCTTCCTCTTCAATGCGGTTCCGGTCAAATCAGGTTGTTCCGCCCGCAAAGCCGCCTCGATTTTGGCGGGGACTCGTCGGAACTCATTTTGAAATATTTCTTCGAGTTTCTTCTGGTCGCGGAGTCCCACTACGGCCCCGTCTATAAATTGTTTTTGAAAATCTTCGGCGTATTTGATTTGCTCATCCAAGGTCAAGGTTTTATCTAGCTTGGTAACCGCTTGGTTCCAGGCTGTCTGATACCATTTGCTCACGTCATATAAGGTCAGCGAACCTCGTATCGGGGTCATAACAGCGAACCGTTCAATATCCCCCTTCATTATCGTTATCTTCGTCCGCCCCTTAATGGAAAAGGTGTTGTCATCCGAACGGATCAGGGAACTGGGCGGCTCTTCCCCCTCAACCACCTCAGGCATCGCCGGTGCCTCCTCCGTATTCTCCATAACCGTCATCAGCTTGGTGTCCTCTATTTCCAAGCCGATCATTTCGCCCATAGCCTGTAAAAGTTGTTGCACCATTAAAGGCGCAAACTCATACGCCGTGCCAATAGCACCTAGTGCGCCACCCAGAACCGCGCCAAATCCGCCCGACAGCAGAAGACGTGGCAGCGAGAAGCTCGATTGGTCAGATACCCCGTTGGTAACTCGCTTTACCTCATTTAGCCCGGTCTCTAATAAAGTTTCAAAAGCGAGGCCAGCGCCCGCCGCATTGGCGGCGCTGCCCAGCAACTTTTGGGTAAGGCTGCTGGCATTGGAAGTGAGTGCCGTGATCTTATTTCCCACGCCGAAGCTAACGTATGTCGCAAAACCGGTGGCTAGCAGGTCGATAAAGTTGGCTTGGACGAACTTGTTTAGGACTTACGCAGAAACTTGAAGCTTCCGCAGAACCCCAGTGGTTCATGCTTGAAAATTAAGCGAAGGCCAAGGGTATTGACGGGCGCCTAAGTTGCTCCCTCATATACCCGGAGAGAAGGTTGTTTTTCAAGGCGTAAATGTTGGTTCTGAGTTTCCTGGCGAGCCTTGTCAGGCCGTGCCAAGCGAGTATGGCGCAGCCGATGTGGTTTTTCTGGGCTCGGGCTTTG
>NZ_JBTEKS010000499.1:0-2710 GCF_054333355.1 Methylomagnum sp.
GGGCTTCAGCCCGCGACCTTATTTTTGATCGCAGGCTGAAGCCCGCTCCCACACTGCCATCCGACCGCTATGAACCACCCCGACAACCTCCTCGCCGACCACTGGCCCAAAGCCCTGGCCTTCGAGGAGCAGATCAAGAACGCCATCGTCGGCCAAGACCAAGCCGTCCGGCTGATGACCATCGCCGTGTTCGCCCGTGGCCATGCCCTGCTGGAAGGCGGGGTGGGCGTGGGCAAGACCACCCTGCTGCGGGCGGTGGCTCAGGGCCTGGGCGGCGAATACGAGCGGATCGAGGGCACCATCGACCTCATGCCCTCGGACCTTGTTTACTACACCCATCTGGACGAATCCGGCAAACCCGGCGTGTCCCCCGGTCCTTTGCTGCGTAAGGGCGAGCGGCTGTCCGTGTTCTTCTTCAACGAAATCAACCGCGCCCGGCCCCAGGTCCATTCCTTGCTGCTGCGGGTGATGGCCGAGCGCAGCGCCACGGCCTTCAACCGGGAATACGCCTTCCCCCATTTGCAAGTCTTCGCCGACCGCAACCGGGTGGAAAAGGAGGAAACCTTCGAACTCCCCGCCGCCGCCCGCGACCGCTTCATGCTGGAAATTCCGGTCACGCCGCCGACCGCGCCGGACATCCTGGATAGGCTGGCCTTCGAGCCGCGTTTCCACGATCCCGACCGCCTGTTGGCGGAAGTGGCACCGGGCACGCTGAATTTCGAGGCTTTGAATGGACTCGCCGCCGCCATCCAGGAGACCGTCACCGCCAGCCCGGCGCTGCGGACCTATGCGCGGGAACTGTGGCGGGCGAGTTGCGAGCCGGAAGCCTTCGGCATCCGCCTCCAGGACGCCGACCTGGGCGAACTGATCGAGGCCGGTCCCAGCCCACGGGGCATGAGCCATCTGATCCGGGCGGCGCGGGTGCGGGCCTGGCTCAGCCGCCGCGACCACCTGCGGCCCGAGGACGTGCAGGCCGTGTTCTCCGCCGCCCTGGGCCACCGGATTTTCCTCAAGCCGGTCTACGAATACCGCCGGGCCGAACTGGTCCCGGAACTGGTGGAGCGCATCCTGCGCTCGGTGGCCGCGCCTTGAACACTCTCGTACCGCCGCCGGGTCAGGCGGCTTTCAGCACGAAATCCACCCGCACCTCGTCATACGGGAAAACCACTTGGCCGGTGTCGGTCTTGTCCAGCAGGCCAACATTGAGGAGGGCTTGCACATCGCCATGCACCGCCTTCACGTCCCGATCCACCCGCCGGGCGACTTCGCGGATCGCCAACGGCCCCGCGCCGGTCATCGCCCGGAGCAGTTCCCAGCGCTTGAGGGTGAGTGTTTTCCATAAATCCTCCAAGCTGGCGAAGCCGATATGCGCGGCTTGCGGCTCCCCCGTTTCCCAGGCTCGCAGGAAGCGTTCCGAAGCGGCTTCCGGCGTGGTCACGCCGATGGTTACTGTGTTCATGTCATGTTCTCCAATGCCTGACGTCGTTCCAGAAGTCGGCCAGCAATTGCTTAGGCGAGGTGAAGGCGTAGGCCGTTTCCCGGTCGCCGATGTGCTTATGGTCGCCCTTGCCCGCCTCGTTGTCGTAGCGCAGGACGCAGACGCCCTCCACCACGAAGGCCAGCCGGTATTTGTAGGGATGGGCGCTGCCCGGAACGGGCGTCGGCACCCGCCACAGCTTGAGCGCGGCGAACGCCGTCCCGCCCATGATCACCCGCTCGTCGATCAACAATTCGGCCTTCATGTTGGAGAAAATACCAACAAAGACCACCGTTGTAAACCACTCCAACACCCATTGGTTTCGGTGGCCGCACCGTGACCCAACGCGAATTCCACTACCGGATTCCCGGCCACGCCGGCGGCGCCCGGCCCGGTGCCCACCCTAGCCGCCAGGTCGGGGACGGGCAGCGGTTCCGGCATCTCGCGCCGTTCCTGGCCCATCCCGACCCACGCCGTTTGGACCTCCGCGCCAGCCTGACCGACCCCTTTGAAACCTGGCGGGTGCGCCTGTGCGAACAACGCTCGGCCATCCCGGTGTATGCGCTGGCCGATGTCTCGGGTTCTATGGATTTCCGGGGCGTCCATCCGAAAATCGCGGTGCTGGCGGATTTCATCGAAGGCTTGGCGGAGTCCGTGTACCGCGCCGGCGATACGCTGGGCCTATTGGCCGCCGCCGAGGACATTCGCCCTGAGTTTTGCCTGTCCCCGTCGCGGCTGCCCGGCCCGGCGTTCCGGCTGGCCGCGAGGCTGCGCCCGTTCCGTCCCCATGGCCTGGGCTGTCGGGGGCTGGTCCAGGCCGGACGATTGCTGCCGGGGCGGCGTTGCTTGGTTTTCCTGCTGTCCGACTTCCATTTGCCGCTCAACCTGCTGCGGGAAATCCTGACGGGCCTGTGCCGCCACGACGTGGTGCCGGTGGTGCTGTGGGACGAGGGCGAAGCCCTGCCCGACGCCCGTGGCCTGGCGCGGCTGGCCGACCTGGAAGGCGGCGGGCAGCGCTTGCTGCTGCTGCGCCCGGCCCTGCGGGAACGGCTGGCCGACAACCTGCGGCAGCGCCGCGAGCGGTTGGTGTGGCTGTTCCGGCAATTTGGGTGGGAGCCGCTGTTTTTGTCCAAGGGCTTCGACCCGGACCAAGTGACCCGCTATTTCCTGGGGGCGGCGTGAGTGACAGGATGGGCGTAGCACCTGTGGGAGCGGTTTCCAACCGCGACCGAC
>NZ_JBTEKS010000500.1:0-2704 GCF_054333355.1 Methylomagnum sp.
GCACGCCCACTCCCACATGTCGCTTTTTTACAATACAGCCAGCCCAGCGCGTTGCTAAAGTGAACCGGGCAAGCCGTGAGGCTTTGATCCATTCGTAAAACTACCTGAGGAAAAACCCGTGTTGACTAAGCAACCGATTACTAAAAAGCTGAATGTACCGGCGGACCAAGTGTGGGAAGCCATCCGCCAGATAGGACGGCTCGATGTATGGTTTCCGATTATCGAAACCTGCCGGGTGGAAGGCGAGGGCGTGGGCGCTGTCCGTTATATGACCATTTCTAATAACGGCGGCGAGATCAAAGACACGATTGAAACGGTCGATGCTATAAACCGGCGCTTGGTTTACCTACGGCCCGTCTCGCCGTTTCCCGTGAGTTATTACCAAGGGACGGTCGAGGTTTTTAGCTCGTATGATGGATTGGGCGTGGTGGTTTGGACGATTGATTTTGAATCCACGCCGGAAGCTGCTGCCGCCGTGGCTGAGTTAGTATTTGGCGCGATTAGCGCGGGGCTTGACGGGATGGAGCGAGACCTTCAGGCCGCATGATAAGCTGTTGATTCCCACGCGGCGCGTGGGAATCCGATCATAAAAATGGGTAACTGCCGATGAATATGGTTTCTGAAATTGAATCTGCCGTAACCAAACTCTCCCGCCAAGAATTAACCGCCTTCCGGGATTGGTTTAACGAATTTGACGCCGAAGCTTGGGATAAGCAGTTTGAAGCGGATGTTGCCGCCGGGCGTTTGGATGCGCTGGCAGAAGAGGCTTTGCGCGACCTTGACGAAGGCCGCTGTACCGACCTATGAGGCATCGAGCCAGCCCCAAATTCTGGGCGTTTTATGCCGAGCTTCCTGAAAATATCCAGCGGCTTGCCAAGGAAAACTACAAACTACTCAAACGCGACCCGTTTCATCCCTCACTTCACTTCAAACGGGTTGGAAAGTATTGGTCGGTTCGGGTGGGCATCCATTATCGAGCCGCTGCGATTGGGAGGGGGCAGGATATTGTTTGGTTTTGGATCGGTCACCACAGTGAATATGATCGGATTATCGTGGGCCATTGAGCTTAACTTATGGTGAAACCCACCACCACGGCATGACGCCCTAATCAACCCGAGTTAAGGAGAACTCACCCCCATGGCCAAAATCACCCTGGACGGCCAAACCCACGACGCCCCACCCGGCGCCAACCTGCTCAAAACCTGCCTGTCCCTCGGGCTGGACCTCCCTTATTTCTGCTGGCATCCGGCCCTGGGCGCGGTCGGGGCGTGCCGCCAATGCGCGGTGCTGCACTACAAGGACGAACACGACACCCAAGGCCGCTTGGTCATGGCCTGCATGACGCCGGTCACAGAGGGACTCCGCGCTGACCTCGAAGCGCCCGCCGCCCACGACTTCCGCGCCGGGGTCATCGAAGCCTTGATGACCAACCACCCCCACGACTGCCCGGTGTGCGAAGAAGGCGGCGAATGCCATCTCCAGGACATGACCCTGATGACCGGCCACACCGTCCGCCGCTACCGGGGCAAGAAGCGCACCCACCGCAATCAATACCTTGGCCCCTTCATCAACCACGAAATGAACCGCTGCATCGCCTGCTATCGCTGCGTGCGCTACTACCGGGATTACGCGGGCGGCAGCGACTTGAACGTGTTCGCCATCCACAACGACGTGTATTTCGGACGCCACGAGGACGGCGTGCTGGACAACGAATTCAGCGGCAACCTGGTGGAAGTCTGCCCGACCGGCGTCTTCACCGATCGGACCTTCGGCGAGCATTACGTCCGCAAGTGGGATTTGCGCTACGCCCCGTCGGTCTGCACCCATTGCGGCGTGGGCTGCAACATCAGCCCCGCCGAACGGCTGGGCACGCTGCGGCGGATCATCAACCGCTATCACGGCGAGGTGAACGGCTACTTCATTTGCGACCGGGGCCGGTTCGGCTACGGCCACGTCAACGGCGTGGAGCGCATCCACCGCGCCACCTGGAAGGGCGAACCCATCACGCCCGAAGCCGCCGTGATCCATCTGGCGAGCGTGACGAATGGCAGCGGCAGGGCCATCGGCATCGGTTCACCCCGCGCTTCGCTGGAATCCAATTTCGCCGTGCGGGAACTGGTCGGGGCCAAGAATTTCTACGCCGGGCTATCCCGCACCGAAGCCGGGTTGGCGGCGGCGATGCTCGACATCCTGCGGCGCTGGCCGGTGTGCGTGCCGACGGTGCGGGATATGGAACAGGCCGACGCCGTGCTGGTGCTGGGCGAGGATGTCACCAACACCGCGCCGCGTCTGGCCTTGGCCCTGCGGCAGGCGACGCGGAACCGGGCGTCTGAAATCGCCGAATCCTTGAAAATCCCCGGCTGGCTGGATGCGTCGGTGCGGGAAGCGGCGCAGGCGGCGAAAAGCCCGCTGTTCGTGGCGAGTGTCGCCGCCACCCGCTTGGATGATGTGGCCGAGGCGACCTATCACGGCCCGCCGGACGATGTGGCCCGGCTGGGTTTTGCGGTGGCCCATGCGCTGGATGGGGACGCGCCCGCTGTGGCGGATTTGGGGGAAGAAGAGGCGCGGTTGGCGGAAACCATCGCGGCGGCTTTGGGATTGGCCGAGCGGCCTTTGATTGTGTCGGGGATGGGGTGCCGGAGTTTGGCGGTGGCGCGGGCGGCGGGAAATGTGGCGTTGGCTTTGGCTCGCAGGAAAGCGGATG
>NZ_JBTEKS010000501.1:0-2691 GCF_054333355.1 Methylomagnum sp.
TTTGAAGTCGGGCGCTTGAGTTCCGGCAAGGCCGGGGCGCTGTGCGGTATGGGCCGGGTGGAATTCCTCCTTGCCGCCGGACGGGCCGGGGTGCCAGTCGTGGCCCTGGACGAAGACGAATTGAGCGCGGAGTTTGCCGAAAATGCTTGAACGGGCGGTGATCAATTCCGGGCCATTGGTAGCTCTGTCCATCCTGGGACAGCTAGACCTGTTGCCCGCCCTGTATGCCGAGTGCTGGATTCCCCAAACGGTCTTCAACGAAGTCGCCGTGGCGGGTATCGGCAAACCCGGCGCTATATCCCTGCAATCTCCCGATTGGCAAGCCCGCGTGCGGACAGGGCCGGTGCCCGATCCGTTGCTGGTGATGGAACTCGACCCCGGCGAGGCGGAAGTTATCAGCCTCGCCCGGCAATTGTCGCCATGCTTGGCAATCATCGACGAGCGCCGAGGGCGACGCATCGCGCAACGGGTTTATGGCCTTCCGGTGAAAGGCACGGCGGGGATTCTGGTTGAAGCTTATCGCCGGGGACTTATCCAAAGCGTGAGACCGTACCTGCTGGAATTGCGGGCAGCGGGCTACTTCATCGCCGACAGCGTAATTGATGCGGCTTGCAAAGCGGCGGGGGAGTGAATGGCTTATTGCAAACCACCCAAGATTAAAGGCACGGTTGCCGTCGATGTCGAAACACCCATTTCAAACCACCGAATAACCCATGCCCGCCGATCCCTTCACCATCCGCATATTCGTCCCGGACGGCGACCCCGAAGGCGTCCGCCTCATCGACCGCATGAACTGGACCGGACTCGGCATCGTTTTCCCGCGCAACCAATGGCCCAATGTGAAAAAGCGCCCCAACCTTGGCAAGCCGGGCGTTTACATCCTCATCGGCTACTCCGACGACCCGGAAGACGACTTGCCCCGGCTCTACATCGGCCAAACCGAAGATGTCGGAAACCGCCTCGAAGAGCACATCCTGAAAAAGGACTTTTGGGATTGGGCTGTCGTCTTTGTCTCCGCCAACGATGGGCTTAACCGGGCGCATGTGATGTGGCTGGAATACGCCCTGATTCAACGCGCCAAACAAGCCGGGCGTTGCCGCCTGAACAACGGCAACGCACCCCAAGAACCCACCCTCAGCGAAGCCGAAAAAGCCGACACCCAAGGTTTCCTCAAGGAAATGCTGCAAATCCTGCCCCTGGCGGGTCTTCGAGCGTTTGAATTCCCCAAGGCGGTAGCCACCCCAAAAGCCACCGACGCACCCGACAAGCCGATTTCCCCCGGCCTGGATACCGTGATCGTCCCGGCACAGAAGGACGGCTTCGAGCAGCACTTTTTGAACGAAAGCGATTGGTACGCCATCCGCATATCCGGCGGGATGCTGGACAAAATCAAGTACATCGCCGCCTACCAAACCGCCCCGGTGTCGGCGATTACCCACTACGCCCCCGTGAACCGGATCGAACCCTACGGCGAAGGCGGCAAATACCGGCTGGTGTTCTCGGAAAAGGCCAAGCCGATTGGCCCCATCCCATTCGGCGACGCGCCCCAAGGCGCGATGCAAGGGCCGCGCTATACCAGCTTCGAGAAATTGAAGGCCGCGACGAAGCTGACGGATTTGGTGGGGAAGAAATGAAGCTTGGTTATCTTGCTGGCGGGAATCGCTTGAACAACTTGGCGTAACGCTTCGCCGTGGTGCCCTCGCTCTAGCGTCCTCCCAGCGATTCCACCCCCTGAGCCACCCCATAGCGTCATAGCGCACCCCTGCCCCGACTGTCAGAAAACGAACGTTTTCCAACAGTCTAAAAAAGGGCGCTTTATTGTGTTGGAAATATAGGGATTGACACTTTCTAACAGCGTTAAGAAAATAACACCGTTTTCTAACACTTTAGGAGCGTTCCCCATGTCCACCTTCGGCTATGGCAGAGTTTCCACCACCACCCAAGCCACCGAGAACCAACGGCTAGAGCTTGAGCAGGCCGGATACAAAATCGACTACTGGTTTGAGGATGTCGGCGTGTCGGGAAAGACTCACGCCAGCCAGCGACCACAGTTCCAAAAGATGCTTGAACGGGTTCGCGAGGGTGAAACCTTGATTGTGTCCAAACTGGACCGCTTGGGCCGGGATGCGGTGGACGTGCTGCAAACCGTTCGCCTACTCCAAGAGCTGAAGGTTCACGTTATCGTCCATCAGTTGGGAAACACCGACCTGACATCACCCGCCGGAAAGCTGCTGCTGACCATGCTTTCCGCCGTGGCGGAAATGGAGCGGGACTTGTTGATAGAGCGCACCCAAGCGGGCTTGGAGCGGGCGAAGTCCGAGGGGAAGCAATTGGGGCGACCCTCCAAAACCACCGAAGCCGACCGCCGGGGCATCCTGGAAAGGCTTCACGCTGGTGAATCGGTGTCCCAAGTGGCGCGGGACTTCAAGGTGTCGCGGGCTACGATCATTGGCATTCGGGATGAGCAGGGGCGCTAGGCTGGATAGTGTCCCCGGATTGTCCCCGAATGACAGGAAATATTGCCTAACTAAATGAAATATAAGGCTTATGCGTACTACAGCCTGAATCCGAAAGCTTCTTTTTGGATGGAAAAACGCCCCGGTTTCGGGGCGTTTTTTTATGCGTGGGAGGAAGGGGCGCACTCAAATCTTACGGTCATTCGCCGACCAGCGCCGCCAGCCGTTCCACCAG
>NZ_JBTEKS010000502.1:0-2682 GCF_054333355.1 Methylomagnum sp.
TCTCAAACCCAGGTCTTTCTTGATCGACTACGCCAAGCCTAACATTTCTGTTGTGTTTATTGGCCGACTCCGCTGAATCCGCCCCGCCATTCCGGCAAGCTTGCCAACCCCCAACCCACCGCGATTCCCGCCTAAGCTCCCCGGCCTGTTCACAAACCAACCCAGGCAGGAGCGACTCCATGACCCCCAAGAACGAAGTCCGCGTGGTGATGCTGCTGGAACGCATCGTGGCCTTGCTGGAAACCGGCGGCGGACGCGCCTTGCCGCCGCTGAAGCGGCCCGCCGCCGCCTCGACATAGTGGACCCTGGGAAGACCCGTCCGGCCTGCTACGGGTCGCCTCGCGCTGGCCCGCCCTGACGCGCTGCGCGGCTACGAGGGGGCGGCGGCGCGGGCCTATTTCGCCGGGTGGCGGGCCTTGCTGCCGGAGGCATTGGAATTCGAGCGCCGCCGCAAGCATCCCGCCCCGATCCGGTGAACGCCCTGCTGGATTTGGGCTACAGCCTGCTGCACCAGAACTTGCGGGGCTTGCTGGCGGCGCAGGGCTTGAATCCCGCCGTGGGCTTCCTTGCATCCGCCCCGCGACGGCCATCCCGCCCTGGCCTCGGACCTGATGGAGGAGTTCCGGGCCATGGCGGTGGACGGGCCGGTGTTCGGCGGGTTCCTGAACGGCGCGTTCGGCCCGGATGATTTCGAGCGCGACGCCGACGCGGACTGGCCCTGCCGGTTGCGGCCTCCGGCCTTGAAGCGGTTCCTGGAGAAGTTCGAGGCGCGGATGAACAGCCCGCTCAGCCACCCCGACGAGGGCCAGCGGCTGGACTACCGGCGGGTGATGCAGCGGCAGTGCCGACATCTGGTGGAGGTCATCGCCGGGCGCGGCGAGTACCGGCCCATCCGCATCCGCTGAAAACCCCTCCCCAGCCCTCCCCTTATCAGGGGAGGGAGAAAAGCCGCCCCTGACAGAAGGAAGGCGAAAGCCCCCCTGATAAGGGGGTTGGGGGGGTTAAACCGATCATCCAAACCCGAAGCCTTGCCAAACATGCTGTGGGTCATCGCTTATGACATCCCCGACGACAAGCGCCGGAACCGCGTCGCGGCCATCCTGCACACCTATGGGCAGCGGGTGCAGTACAGCGTGTTCGAGTGCCACCTGACCGCCTGGCAGCGCCGTCGGCTGATGGAGGAATTGCTGGCGGAGTTGGAACCGGAGGAGGACAGCCTGCGGGCCTATCCGCAATGCCGCTGGTGTGCGGGGAAGCGGCGGGTGTTGGGGGTGGGCGTGGCGACCGGGGGCGAGGGTTTCGTGATTGTGTGAGAGCCACCATGTATTTGGTCTGCTATGACATCGCCGACAACCGCCGCCGTCGCCGGATGGACAAGCTGCTGTCGGGCTACGGGGTCCGCGCCCAGCGCAGCGTGTTCGAGTGCGCCATCGACGCGCAGCAGGCCGAGGCGTTGGAGGCGGAGGCGGCGGAAGTGATGGACGCAGGGCTGGATCGGCTGCATATTTACCATCTGTGCGACAAGGATTGCGCGGGGCGGCAATGCCACGGCGTGGCGGAGCCTATCGAGCCGTTGGATTATTACTTGGAGTGATGGCGGTAGCCATCAATCATCAGCGCTCATTTATGAATCCGCAGACAATTGATTTGTATGGAGAAATCGGCGCTTTCCGGCCTCGGACCCGGCCAACGCCCCGCCGTAGTGCGAACCCGCCGCAAATCGCCTCTGAACGCCTTGACGGGCGCGGCTTCCAGCGGCTACTGTTTGAATCGAGACCTTATGAAGAAGGGATTAAGCCACGCCAGATAATATGGAATCCGGGATAATCCGCTTTGTCACGGTGTCGGATTCCATGACTTTCCCCACCATCGGACACCCCCCCATGCACGCACTGAAACTAAACGCCAACATCCGCCCCGGACAGCGCCTCGAAGTAACCCTTCCCGCCGACATACCGGAAGGGGAAGCCGAGGTGATTGTTTTGCTGCCCGAGCCAACCACCGAAAATCAGGCCCAAGCGGAATATCTCGCCCGGTTCCTCGAAGACCTGGAACAAACCCACATACCCCGCCGCAGCAAAGCGGACATCGACCGCTATATCGAGGAAGAACGGAATAGCTGGGCGTAACCATGCGGACCATTTACCTCGATAGCTGCATCGTCATTTACTTGATAGAAGGCGATGAACCCTGGCGGGGCTGGGTCCGGGCGGCGTTTTCGCCCCCGCGATTGAAAGGGCGGATAACCGCCTACTCCGACCTCACCCGGCTGGAGGCGCGGCTTGGCCCGAAACGGAACCCAAACCCCGTGGTGTTGGAAAAATTCGATGCGTTCTTCGCGACGCCCGGATTCCGGCGGGTTCCCATCGACACGGGGGTTTACGACTTCGCCACCGACCTCCGCGCCGACCACAAGATCAAAACCCCCGACGCCCTGCACCTCGCCGCCGCCCTCCGGGCCGGGTGCGACGAATTCTGGACCAACGATCTGCGACTTGAATCCGCCGCCGCCGGGCGAATCCGCTTGGTGACGCCGGACGGCCTGGGTGGGTGATGGGCGTTCGTCATTATCGGGATGGGATGATCTCGACTTTGGCCTTTTCACGCCGTGGCGGCGAGTTGATTCAGCAGGACTTCGCCATCGCGAGGCGACAATTCCAACAGTTCGCCGCCGGATGCGGA
>NZ_JBTEKS010000503.1:0-2670 GCF_054333355.1 Methylomagnum sp.
GTGCCGGGCGGATTCCCGGAGGGAATCTGCAAGGCCCACGACCGGGCGTAGAGCCATTTGTGGAGCCACGTCCCGATCCCCTTGTTGGGTCGGGACGGGTGAACGCAGGGCGTCCGGGGCCGCCGAAGGCAATCACCGCCCACGGAGAGGGCGATTCGGGCAGGGAAGCCCGAATCGCACTATCGGAGCGTGGCGCACACCACGTCAGCCGGAACGGCAGAGTCAGGCTAAAGCCTGACCTACAATCCTCGCCTTTAAAAATGCGTTAGCCCTTCACACATACCACCTGCTTCAAGGTGTGAACCACTTCCACCAAGTCCGTTTGCAGCTCCATCACCCGGTCGATGTCCTTATAGGCACCGGGAATCTCGTCCAGCACGCCCTTGTCCTTGCGGCATTCGATGCCCGCCGTCTGGTTTTCCAGATCGAGGCGGTTGAAGCGCCGCTTGGCTTCGGTGCGGCTCATCTTGCGGCCCGCGCCGTGGGAGCAGGAGCAGAACGAGGCGTGGTTGCCCAGGCCGCGCACGATGTAGCTCTTCGCGCCCATGCTGCCGGGGATGATGCCCAGCTCCCCTTCCCGCGCTGAAATCGCGCCCTTGCGGGTGATGAACAGCTTCTCGCCGAAGTGGGTTTCCTGCGCCACGTAGTTGTGATGGCAGTTGATGGCTTCGCCGTCGAGGCGGAAGGTCGGCAGGTGCGGGCGCAGCGCTTCCACGATCAGTTCCAGCATCATGCGGCGGTTGAGCAGGGCGTAATCCTGCGCCCAATCCACCGCTTCCCAGTAGTCATCGAACAGCGCCGAGCCGTCGGCGAACCAGGCCAAGTCCTTGTCCGGCAAGTGGATACGATCCTTCTCCGCCGCCTTCCGCGCTTGCGCGATGAAGTAGCGGCCCATGCAGTTGCCGATGCCCCGCGACCCGGAATGCAGCATCACCCACACCTGCCCGGCCTCGTCCAGGCAGATTTCGATGAAATGGTTGCCGCCGCCGAGCGTCCCGAGTTGGGCGATCCAGGTGCGGGCGAATTGCTTCTGCATCTTCATCAGGCCCGGATGCTTGCCGACGATGCGGTCGAGCCGGTCGGACAGCGGGCGGGCCAGCCGGGCATGGCTGGAACCACGCACCTTGTCGGAGTCGTGCTGCTCGAAGCCGACCGGCACCGCCGCCTCGATGGCGCTGCGGAGCCGGTGCAGGTTGCCGGGCAGTTGCTCGGCGCGGAGGCTTAAGCGCACGGCGTTCATGCCGCAGCCAATATCCACCCCCACCGCCGCCGGGATGATGGCGGCCTTGGTGGGAATGACGCTCCCGACGGTGGCGCCGATGCCCGCGTGTACGTCGGGCATGGCGGCGATGTGGCCGTGGACGATGGGCAGTTGGGCCACGTTGAGGAGTTGTTCGAGGGCGGCGTGGTCGATGTCGTCGGTCCACACCTTGACCGGCACGCGCCCTTTGTTGAAGGTTTTCTGAATCGGCATAAAGGGTATCTCTTAGACGTATTCGGGCGCGGCGTGGGGGAAATAAAAAACCCCTGGCAAGTGGACTTGCCAGGGGTTTTGGGGAACCTCCGGCCAGCGCCCGGTGATACCGGCGCGGGCCGCGAAGCCGTGACCTTAGCCGGTGGTGATTATATTGGACAAGTTAAGTGACGGCATCGGTTTGGCTCCTCTGGGTTGGGGGGAATGATTCCCGGTTGAATCGAACGCCTTGGGGGCGGAATGGGGGCGCATTCTAGGGGGGATTGCGGGGATGTCAATGGGGGATTTCTTGTTTTTGCGCTAGAGCGCGGAAACCAAGGCAGTGAGTTCCGTCAAGGATTCGATGGCGATGCGGGGCTCTGATTTCCGCTCTTCAATTAGCCGGAGGTCTTCCAGTTCTTCCAGGCGGTCTAGCAGAGTGCGGAAGTCTTCGATGGGAAGAACTACAGCCGTTTTGTGTCCGGTGGCATTGACGAGGAATTGCGCGTTCATTGAGAGGTTCCGGTGGTGAAGGCTTGGGGCGAAGTTAGCGCTTTTGGGATGGGGCGGCAAGTTACGCTAGGCTCTGTTGATGTAAGCGCGAAGCTCTCTAAGAAACATGTACTTACGTCTGCTGGCTGGTAAGGCGCTTCATCAGCCGTGCGGGGGCTTACTTCCTTCCCCCCTTTGAAAAAAGGGGGATCGAGGGGGTTTCTTGGCTTCCAGGGCGCTTCAAGTCGCTTGGAAATCCCCCTTAGCCCCCCCTTTTACAAAGGGAGGAATTAGCGCCTCGCCCCATTTTTTCCTTACGTCAACAGAACCTACGGTCCCGCATGAGACCTTGATTTCTGATTCATCTCACGAGTGCGCGGACCCTGGCTCGCGAGCCGCCGGAACGCCAGTGCGCCGACCGCATTGCCGCCATCAATCGAATCCACCCAGGGCCATTCAATGCTCCGATTCGGGCCGTTCGCCCTGAGGTATCGAAGCCTGTCCTGAGCGGCGTCGAAGGGGGTGAATGGCCAGAATCGGAACATTGAACGGGCCTTTTGGTATTAGCGCAATCCGATTAACTTAGGCGATTTCCAGGAAAAGACATACCTGTAGGATGGGTAGAGCGAAGCGAAACCCATCACCCTGTGTCCGGCTCGATGGGTTTCGCGAGTACGCTCTACCCATCCTACATCCAGATCAACGGTGACAAGCATTTTCGGAAA
>NZ_JBTEKS010000504.1:0-2656 GCF_054333355.1 Methylomagnum sp.
CGCGCGTGCTCGGCTCGAGTCGCCCGAGATCCACTGCGAGTCGCCGGTCCGGGTTGCAACCTTGCCGTCGAGGCTCATCGCCGACTTGAAGATCACCAGGGGCCGGCCGGTACGCGCGTGCTTGCGAAACGGTTGGTTGAGCAGCCGGGCAGCGGCCGCCAGGTCGCCCTCGACGGTCTCGATCTCGATCCCCTCATCGCGCAGGATGCCGAGTCCGCGTCCGGAGGCCTTGGCCGTCGGGTCGTCGGAGGCCACCACCACGCGGGCGATCCGGGCCTCCATGATCGCGTCCGTGCACGGCGGCGTCAGGCCCTGGTGGCAGCAGGGCTCCAGCGAGACGTAGAGGGTGGACCCGGCGGGATCGTCCTCGCATGCCGCAAGGGCGACCCGTTCGGCGTGGGGCTCGCCGGCCCGGCTGTGAAACCCCTCGCCGATCACACGGCCCGACTTGACGATGACCGCCCCCACCATGGGGTTGGGGGACGTCTGCCCACGCGCGGTGGCGGCCAGTTCGATGGCCCTCTCAAGATGGCGCGCGTCGCGCTCGGTGACCGTTGTAGACGCCAATTAGCTGAGCCTCGGAGCCAAGATTGACTCACGAGTCAACTCTACCAACGGCGCCGTGCCCCGCCGCTCAGCGCAATTGGTCGCCCGCCACCTCACGCAGCGACAGCGACCCCCGCGGGTGGCCGAAGCGGGTACCGCGCGGCGGGCGGATCCAATCGGTGGCCCATCTGGCGAGGCCGAGAGCGCGCCCGGGCCACCAGTCACCGGCGCGAGCCGGACCCCCGTTGCAGCCGCCACTGGAGTAGCCGGGCCGGCTGATCCAGAGGTAGGCGTCCGCACGTGGATCCGAAGTCTGCGTGGTGGGCGCCAGCCCCAGACCGCGGTACAGCGGGTGGCACCAGGCCGTGACGCGGCGGTTGCGGCCGCCGATGCGCTTGCGGTAGTAGACCGGGCCGCGGCCATTGGAGGCCGTGTTCACGATGAAGTGCTTGCCGCCGGGGAGCTTGGACAGGCGCGCCCCGTAGCGCACGTTGTCCTGAGTCCAGTCGTGGTGGGTCACGTTGAGCATGAAGCCGCGCACCTTGGCCACGCCGACCAGCCGCAGCTTCCGTGCCATCCGGGGCGCGCTCTGCCAGTCAGAGGCGCCGGCCTCGATGTAGACGGTGGTGTTGGGCAGCTTGGCCAGCCGCTCCACGCCGTAGCGCAGCAGCCTGTAGCGCGACTTGCGCCGGAACCTGGCCAGGCACTCGATGGTGCCGAGCGAGTCGGGCTCGAAGGCGACGATCGCGCGCCGGCGGCCGATGGCCCGGGCGAACCTGCGGTACCACTTGCGCGTGCGCGCGTCCTCGGCGGCACCGCCCCCCGTGTAGCCGGAGTGACACTCCTTGCCCTGGTGTCGCATGGCGGCGATCAGCGGCACCGCCCCCCGGCGGCGGGCGCGCGCCGTGTAGGCGTGCACCGTCTTGGTCACGTTGTGGGTGAAGCGGCCGACCCAGCGGAACTTCGGCTGTTGGGCGATGGTCCACATGCCGGCGGCCAAGCCCTTCTTGCCCCGGTTGCGAAACGCGCGCCAGTGCTTCCAGGACGGCTCCACCGGATCGACGAAGAGTGGCTGTCCCGCGATCGGGTTGGCCGCACCGGGGCTCACGGCCCGTGGGTCATCTGGAACGGGCGCCTGAGCCTGGGCGGGTGCCGTGGCCAGAAGCGCCAGTGCCAGCGCGGCGATGATCGAGATGAGCCTGCGCACCGGTCAGCGTTGAAGCTGATCGCCGGCGGCCTGGGCCAGGCTCACGTTGCCGCGGGGGAAGCCGTAACGAGTGCCCCTCGGCGGGCCGGTCCACTGAGTGGCGTACCTGGCCAGTTCGAGGGCACGGTCCAGCCACCAGTCGCCCTCCTTGGGCGGGCCGCCGTTGCACGCGCCGCGGGAGTAGCCCGGGCGGCTGATCCACATGTACGCGTCCACGCGGGGATCAGCCGTGCTTGTGGTGGGGGTGGGCCCGAGGCCGCGCCGGTGCGGATGGCAGTTCACGACCACACGCCGGTTCCTGTCACCAATTCGCTTGCGGTAGTGCACCGGGCCGCGGCCGCTGTGGTTGGTGCTGACGATGAAGTGCTTGCCGCCTACCAACCGCGACAGCTCCATGCCGTAGCGCACATTGGCGGCGGCCCAGTCGAAGTGGGTCACGTTGAGCATGAAGCCGCGAACCTTGGCGATGCCGATGTAGCGCAGCTTCTTGGCGATCTCCTTGGCGGGACGCCAGTCCGACGCCGACGCCTCGATGTAGATCGTCACATTGGGCAGCTTGGACAGCACATCCACGCCGTAGCGCAGCAGGTCGAGGCGCGCCCTGCGCCGGCTCGGGGCCAGGCAGTCGACGGTGCCCGTGGAGTCCGGCTCGAAGGCAATGATGGCCCGCGAAGAGCCGATGCCGCGAGCGAGCCGGTCGTACCAAGCCTTGCTGCGCTCGTCCTCGGCTACCCCGCCGGCCTGGTAGGTGGGGGTGCATTTCCTGCCCTGGTGGCGCAGCACAGTGATCAACGGCACCTGGCCCGCGTCCTCGGCGGTCAGGATGAAGGCGCAAATGCGCTCCGGCATCGGCGTGAAGCGCCCGAACCAGGTGAAGCGTGGCGTCAGGGCGATCTTGCCGAG
>NZ_JBTEKS010000505.1:0-2645 GCF_054333355.1 Methylomagnum sp.
ATGCCTGCAGGTAACCTGGGGGTTCCTGACTGTAGGGCTTAGCTTACTGCACCGTGAGCGTAATCGGGATGAGCTTGGTCACTTGCGCTGATTGTACCGGCGATCCCAGGGTGGAAGTCGCCGACACCATAACCGTATAGGTTCCCGCCGGAGTGCCGGGTTTCGGGATGGGGGGTGGCGGCGTGGTGATGGTGCTGCCACCACCTCCTCCGCAGGCCGTCAGGGCCACCAGGAGCGCCAGGAGAAGGACCAGGCCGGCATAGCTGAGCAGTTTTGCCCCGTTTTCCCCGTCTGCGTCCTGGAGAGACGCCGAGGCCCAAAAGCCCAACCACCAGGCCCGGAATGGTCGTCCAGAGGGCATTTAGCGGCGCCGGGCGGCCGCCGGCCGGGGGCCGGGCCAACGATACGCTGGGTGCGGTGGTTTGGATGGTCAGGGTACTGGAGCCGCCGGCGCTTACCGGATTAGCCGAAAAAGTGCAGGTGGACAGCGCTGGGAGCCCGGAGGAGCACGCCAGCGTGGCCGTGCCACTGAATCCTGCCTGTCCGGTGATGTTGATGGTATGAGGCGTAGGTGTCGCGCCGGCCTTTACGACCTCGGCGGTTGGATTGACGGCCACCTGGAAATCCTGCACTCGCAAGTCGAAGGCCTGGTTATGGACCAGCGGCGCAAAGTCCGTGTCTGTGGTATTCACGGCGACGGTGTAGGTGTCTGCGGGCGTATTGGGCGGAGCGTGGATGGAGGCGGTTGCGGACACCGTAGTGGCTGGACCGAGTACGTACGGTCCCGCGGGAGTTAATTCGCATGTGAGCGGCGCCGGAGCGCTACACGAGGCTGCGATGGCGCCGGCGAAGCCGTTCAGGGCTGTGATGGTGACGCCTATGCCGGCAAAACCTCCGGGATAGGTAGGGGCAGGTGTGCTCAATGAAGCGGAGTAATCCACGACCGAATAGTCGAAGTTAACAGCGCTGCTGGCGTGATTGGAAGCATCGGTGGCGGTGACCACCAGGCGCGGGTTGCCGGCGACGGCGCCCGCGGTGTTGACGGTAACGGTAGCCGAAGGCGGCGGACTGGCAGGCAGAATGACGCTGGCGGGATCGACGCTACAGGTCGAGCCGCCAGGGCTGCCCCCGCCGTCGAAGGCGCAGGACAAGGCGAGTGCGCCGTTGAAGCCGCTTCCGGCGGTGACGTTCACGCCGGCGGTAAGCGCCTGGCCCGGTTTCGCCGTAGACGGAGTAATAACCGAGGTCTGGTTGACGCTGAAGGACTGCGAGGCCGAAGTGACGGTGAGCGTCATAGTCGAGGAGTGCGGCTTGGTGTCGGCGCCGAGTGTTCCCGTGCCGGTGATGATGACGGTGTAAATGCCCGGGGCAGTGGACGACAGGGTCGGAAGGTTGAGGGTGACGATGGCGGTGGCGCCGGGGATGAGGCTCACCACCGCGGGAGAAAACGTGCAGGAGGTACCGGCAGGCTGGCCGCTACAGGTCAGATTGACGTCGCCGGTGAAGCTCCCTTCGGCGGTAACGGTGAAGCTGACGACGGCGTTGTTACTAGCCGACACGGTGGCGGAGGGAACGGCGCCCACGATGAAGTCCACGGAGTGCAGGGTGACCGGCACCTGCTGGGTCAGGTTTTTCGAGTCGCTACCGACGGCGGTGAGGATGAAACTGAAATCGCCCACCGCGGAATTGCCAGCGTTGACGGTGAAGCTGCCCGAGGTGGCGGGAGCGGGAATCGTGACCGGATTACACGTGGAAGGCGGAGGGGTTGCGCCCGGGCCGCAGGTGACGTTGATGGAGTTGGTATAGCCGTTAAAGGTGGTGATGCTGCCGCTGAAACTGGCGTTCCGCCCGGCGAAGACGTAGAGCGGAGTGTTGGCGATCGCCATGGTGTATCCCGGCACCGGACTGATGGAGATTTCCCAAATGCCACGGCCGTAGGTGGATGCACGCAGGCGCAGGGGAGTGGCGTCGCTGGGATGGTTGTAGATCTTGAGCTGAGTGATGGCGACATTGGGCAAAGAGCCCGCGCCGGCGCTGGGCCCGAGTTCGGTCCAGACGCCATCGCCGGTGGACTTGAAGACCCCTACGTCGGTGCCGACATAGACCAGGTTCGGTACATTGGGATCGGCGACACCGGCGTCGGCCGGAGAGTCGGGGAGGCCAGCGCCATTGGCATCGCCGTCGAGCCTGGCCCAGGTAGCGCCGGCGTCGGCGGTTTTGAAGACGTGACCGACACCAAAGCCCATGACGCTGACATACGCGGTCCGGCCGGTGGCGTCATTCGGGTCAAGCGCGATGCCGGAGATGGTGTAGTGGCTGGGATTGATGTTGCAGACGGAAGGCGTGGCCGTGCAGGTGGCGGTGATTCCGCTGTTGAGGCCGCTGACCTCGGTCCAAGTGCCGGGGCCGGAATCGGCGCTGAGGGTTCGCCATAACTGGCCGCCGGTGACATTTTCGCTGCTACCGTCCATGCCGGCCCAGATGACTTGAGATCCGCCACCAGTACCCAAGACAGGTGTGATGCCCGGATTGCAGGGGCCATTGCAGGGGCCGCCGGCGGCGATGGTATTGACCATGAAGGCGTCGCGGGCGCAACTGGCGGTGGTGTGGGTGTCGAGGTTGCGGGTAAGTGGACTGCCTCCGAT
>NZ_JBTEKS010000506.1:0-2637 GCF_054333355.1 Methylomagnum sp.
TGACATCTCAGAACTAGCATCAACAGCCGATCCAAGCCAATCGCCACCCCGGAGCAATCCGGCAGCCCCGCCCGCAACGCCGCCAACAACCGCTCATCCTTGGGCGGGAGCGCCTGTCCCCTGCCCCGCCGCTCGGCCAAATCCGCATCGAAACGCGCCGCCTGCTCGTCCGCATCGGCCAGTTCGTGGAAGCCGTTCCCCAACTCCAGCCCGCCCAGAAACACCTCCACCCGCTCCACCACACGCGGATCGTCCGGGCGCTGCCGGGCCAGCGATGGCAGACAGGCCGGATAGTCGTACACGAAGGCCACCCGCCCCCGCCCCAACTGCGGCTGGATGAAATAGCTGAATAGCACATCCAGCCAAACGGCGCGGTCGCCGCCGCACAAGCCCTCCGCATCATGGAAATCTCTGGCACGGGCACACTCGGCGAAGTCGGCGAGGCTGGCGGTCAGCGGATCAAGACCAAGATGCCGCCGGAATAATTCGGCATACGCATGGCGTTCCGACGGCGCGAGCGGCAAGGCATCCCGGCACACCTCGGCGAATAACGCCTCGATCTCGTCCATCAAGTCGAACAGCGAAAAACCGACCCGATACCATTCCAGCAGGGTGAATTCCGGGTTGTGGTGGCGACCGGATTCCTCGTTGCGGAAGGCTTTGCAGATTTGATAAATCGAACCGCTGCCCGCCGCCAGCAGGCGCTTCATGGCGAATTCGGGCGAGGTTTGCAGGTACAACTCCCGGCCTTGCGCCACGCCCGGCAGATTGAAGCGGGTGGTGAAGGCGTGCAGGTTGGGGTCGGTGACGCCGGTTCGGCACAGCAGCGGGGTTTCGACTTCCAGCACGTCACGCTCGGCGAAGAAGCGGCGGATGTCGGCGAGGAGTTTGGCGCGGGCGTGGAGGGCGGCGGGGGAACAGGTCGGCATCCATGGGGGTTGGTCTGTCATGCCGGACATTGAGCTTGGATCAAATTTAGAGGGGGCGGGTGTCGGACTGAAGTCCAACCTACAAGCTGTAATCGGACTGAAGTCCGACCTACGCTTGTTTGTAGGTCGGGCTTTAGCCCGACACCCCCTCCCGATGGGAAGGGATGAAAGGCGGGATTACTTGCCGACGCGGGAGACGTACTCGCCCTTGCGGGTATCGACCTTGATGACTTCGTCGGTCTGGATGAACAGCGGCACCCGCACCACCGCGCCGGTTTCCAGGGTGGCCGGCTTGCCGCCGCCGCCCGAGGTGTCGCCGCGCACGCCGGGGTCGGTCTCGACGATCTTCAATTCCACGAAGTTGGGCGGAATCACGCCGATGGGCGAGTTGTTGTACAGGGTCACTTGGCAGATATCCTGTTCCTTCAGCCACTTGGCGGCGTCGGCCACGGCGGCGGCGTCGGCTTCGTATTGCTCGAAGGTTTCCACCATCATGAAGTGCCACTTCTCGCCGTCGTTGTAGAGGTACTGCATATCGGTATCGGCCACGTCGGCGGTCTCAAAGGTGTCGCCGGATTTGAAGGTACGCTCCAACACCCGCCCAGTCTTGAGGTTGCGCAGCTTGACCCGGTTGAAGGCCTGGCCCTTGCCGGGTTTGACGAACTCGTTTTCCAGCATGTTGTAGGGGTCGCCGTCCAACATGATTTTCAAACCGCCTTTAAATTCGCTGGTGCTGACTGTCGCCATGCTTGCCTCTTTCGCTTAGGTGAACTCAAAAAATAGCGCGCATTATAATGAAGCGCTTTGTGCTTACCAAACCCGCGATGCTTCCCCGCTGGCAGGCCGAACTGGCCGACTCCTTCACCGACCCCGCCGCGCTGCTCGAATTCCTGGCGCTGGACCCGCACGATTTCCCCGCGCTGCGCCACGCCGCCGCGAGCTTTCCGTTCCGCGTCACCCGCGCTTACGCCGCCCGCATCCGTCAGCGCGACCCGGCGGACCCGCTGCTGCGCCAAGTGCTGCCGCTCGCGGCGGAATTGGCGGAACAGCCGGGCTTCGTCGCCGACCCGGTGGGCGATTTGCACGCCGCCGCCGCGCCGGGCGTGCTGCACAAATATCAGGGGCGGGTGCTGCTGATCGCCACGGGCGCTTGCGCCATCCATTGCCGGTACTGCTTCCGGCGGGAGTTCCCCTACGAGTCGCAAGGGCTGGGCAAAAGCCGCGAGCGGGAAGCCCTGGATGTAATCGCCGCCGATCCGTCGATCCGGGAAGTGATTCTGAGCGGCGGCGACCCGCTGGTGCTGAACGACGAGCGGCTGGCCCGTTGGGTGGACGGCATCGCCGCGATTCCCCAGGTCGAACGACTGCGGCTGCACACCCGCTTGCCGGTGGTCCTGCCGAGCCGGATCACGCCGGAACTGGTGGCTTGCCTCGCGGGAAGCCGCTTGCGGGCGGTAATGGTCATCCACGCCAACCATCCCGCCGAGTTCGACGCCGCCGTGGGGGACGCGCTGGCGCGGTTGCGGGGTGTCGGCATCACCTTGCTGAATCAAGCCGTGCTGCTGCGGGGCGTGAATGACGACGCGGCGACGCTG
Organism: Methylomagnum sp.; assembly: GCF_054333355.1. Classification (NCBI taxonomy): domain Bacteria; kingdom Pseudomonadati; phylum Pseudomonadota; class Gammaproteobacteria; order Methylococcales; family Methylococcaceae; genus Methylomagnum; species Methylomagnum sp. Next base: position 2,525 of record NZ_JBTEKS010000506.1, read on the forward strand.
GCGCGGCTCAGCGAGGCGTTGTTTGAACAGGGCGTGTTGCCTTATTACCTGCACTTGCTGGACAAGGCGCGGGGGACGGGGCATTTCGAGGTGGCCGAGGCGCGGGCGCTGGA
>NZ_JBTEKS010000507.1:0-2635 GCF_054333355.1 Methylomagnum sp.
TCTGCAAGGCCCACGACCGGGCGTAGAGCCATTTGTGGAGCCACGTCCCGATCCCCTTGTTGGGTCGGGACGGGTGAACGCAGGGCGTCCGGGGCCGCCGAAGGCAATAACCGCCCGCGGAGAGGGCGATTCGGGCAGGGAAGCCCGAATCGCACTATCGGAGCGTGGCGCACACCAATATTTGCTACCCACGCGGGTATCGAAAGTTTTGGCGATCGGCTGCTCAGGATTTACTATCCCATCATAAATGGCGCTTAACCCTGACTGGACTGGCTTCAGTCACGGGCTTAAAACTCGCGCAATATTAAGTAATATCCTGATCTCCATACCCTAAAAGGCTCTAGCCGCTTATGCGCCCCTGGTCGAGTTTGTTTTCTGTGCTTTGCCTATGGGCAAGCTTCACGGCTCAGGGGGGCGGCTTAAGCAGCGTGCCCGGCGGTCAGTCCCCGAATCCCACGAGCCGGTCCCGTCCGCTTAAATCCGCGCCGTCGTTTTATCCGAACCCGCGTCGGGCTTTCTGCCAAGCCGCCGATTTGGCGACGCCCACCCAGGCGGGCACCTCGCTTGGCAATTCCGCCGAAGGCGGTGCGGTGAATCGGGGCGATCTGTACCTGGTCGGCTATCTCCTTAATCCCAATGATTGGCGCGATGACGACTCACTCTACTGGCGCTCGGCGGGCACCGCTTTGTTGAGCGGCGTCCTGGCATTCACGGTCTGGCAGCGGCGTCGCCTCAACCGCCGCCAGCCCAGCCAAGCCGAAGCGCTTAATTATTCTGACGCAGCGACCGCCCCGCTCATGGGCGACCCTCCCGCCACCTTCTCCAACAACCCCATCCCGCAGGGCGGCGGAGACGGCGGACGCGACCGCTCCGCCAGCAAAATGATTCTCCTCGCCAGCGTGTTCGAATACGCCCGCGAAGGCATCATCATCACCGACCAACAAGCCCGAATCCTCGACGTAAACCGGGCCTTCACGGAACTGACGGGCTACCAGCGCGAAGAGGTGATCGGGCAGAACCCCAGCCTGCTGAGGTCTCATCACCAGGGCGACGACTTTTACACGGCCCTGTGGCAAAGCCTGCGGGAGCGGGGCCACTGGCGGGGCGAAATCTGGAACCGGCGCAAGAATGGCGAAATCTACGCGGAATGGCTGCAAATCACCGCCGTCTATTCGCCGGAGGGCGGCGTCAGCCATTACGTCGGAATCTTCTCCGACATCACCCACATCAAGGAGCATCAATTGCAATTGGAGCGCCTGGCCCATTACGACGCGCTCACCCAATTGCCCAACCGGGTATTGCTGGCGGATTGCCTGCAATTGGCCCTGATGCAAGCCGACCAATCCGGGAAGATGCTGGGCGTGGCCTATCTGGACCTGGATGGCTTCAAGCCGGTCAATGACAGCCTGGGCCACAAGGCCGGCGACTTGCTATTGATGGAGGTGGCCCTGCGGCTGAGAAACGGGATACGGGAGGACGACACGGTGGCCCGTCTGGGCGGCGACGAATTCGTGATCCTGCTGTCGGACCTTACGTCCATCGATGAGTGCCGCTACAACCTGGAAAGCATCCTTTCGGACTTGGCGGCGCCTTATTGGCTGCAAGGCCGGGAGGTGCGGATTTCGGCCAGCATCGGCGTCAGCCTGTACCCGTCCGACCCAGGCGACCCGGACGCGCTCATGCGCCACGCCGACCAGGCCATGTACGCCGCCAAGCAGCTAGGCCGCAATCGCTATCACCTGTTCGACCCCGAACACGACCGCTGCCTGCGAGTGCATCGGGAGGCGCTGTCCCGCATCGAAGCCGGGCTACAGGGCAATCAGTTCTTGTTGTATTACCAGCCCAGGGTCGATATGCGCCGGGGCGTGGTGATTGGCGCCGAGGCCTTGGTGCGCTGGCAGCATCCCCAACGGGGCTTGCTGGCGCCCGCCGAATTCCTGCCCATCATCGAAAATAGCGAGTTTTCCATCGCCCTGGGCGATTGGGTGCTGAAGCAAGCCGTGCGGCAATTGGAGATTTGGTGGTGTTCGGGGCTGACCATTGAGGTGAGCGTCAATATCTCCCCCCAGCACTTGCAGGAGCCGCAGTTCGTCGAGCGCTTGCATGGGCATTTAGCCTCTCATCCCATCGTGCCCGCCGCCGCCCTGGAATTGGAAATCCTGGAAAGCACCGCCCTGGAAGACATGGCGCGGGTTTCAAAAATCATCGCCGATTGCCGCGCCCTGGGCGTGCGCTTCGCCCTGGACGATTTCGGCACCGGCTTTTCGTCGCTCACCTATTTCAAGCGCCTGCCGCTGGACACCCTCAAAATCGACCAATCCTTCGTGCGGAACATGCTCAAGGACGAGGAGGACCGCGCCATCGTGGAAGGCGTCATCGCCATCACCCACGCCTTCCAGCGGCAGGTGGTGGCCGAGGGCGTGGAAACGGTGGAACACGGTCTGGCGCTGCTGGCCTTGGGCTGCGAACACGGCCAAGGCTACGGCATCGCGCCGCCCATGCCGGCGGAGGATTGGCGGGGCTGGGCCGAGACATTCGGCACCGGGTGCGCGTGGGGCTGGGAAGGCGTCTCCACGACGGCTTAGGATTTGGCCCCCGAACCACTGTGGGAGTGGCCTTCAGGCCACGACCAGGC
>NZ_JBTEKS010000508.1:0-2633 GCF_054333355.1 Methylomagnum sp.
GCACGAAACCCAGCTCGCCCAACCGCCGGATAATGCTGGGTTTCGTGCCTCAACCCGGCCTACGACAATCACACATACTGCCGCCGCAGCAACGCCGCCGCGCCCTCGTCCAGCAACTCCCGCCGCCGCACGTTCTCGAACCGGGCCAGCAAATCATCCACCCGCAGCCGCCGCTTCTCATTTCCCGGGAAATCGTGCAGCACATTCCCCTTGTGCATCATCAAGATGCGGTCGCCCAGGTTCACGGCCTGCTGCATGGAATGCGTCACCATCAAGGTCGTGAGGCGCTCGCGGCTGACGATCCGGTCGGTGAGGGCGATGACCTGATCGGCGCTCTTGGGATCGAGGGCGGCGGTATGCTCATCGAGCAGCAGCAGCCGGGGCTTGAGCCAGGTCGCCATGAGCAGGGTCAAGGCTTGGCGCTGCCCCCCGGAGAGGCTGCCGATGGCGGTGTCGAGCCGGTCTTCCAGCCCCATCTTGAGTTCCCGCACCCGGTCGCGCAGCTCGTCCACCCGCTTCCCCGAACAAGCCCAGCCCAAGCCCCGGAACAAACCCCGACGGGTAGCCAGGGCGAAATTCTCGGCGATGGATATGGTGGGCGCGGTGCCGGAGAAAGGATTCTGGAACACCCGCCCGATCAGCGCGGCGCGGCGGTGTTCCGGCCAGGCGGTCACGTCGTGGCCATCCAGTTCGATGCGGCCCGCGTCCAGCGGGAAACTCCCGGCGATGGCGTTGAGCAGGGTGGACTTGCCCGAGCCGTTGCCGCCCAGCACCACGACGAAGGAACCTTCGGCGATGTCGAGATGGATGCCCCGCATCGGGCGCACCTCGTTGACCGTGCCCGCGTGAAAGGTCTTGGTGGCGCCACTCAAACGCACCATGGGACGAAGGGTATTCATGCGGACTCCCGGCGGGTACGGTGGGACAAACGGGCTAAAGTGTCCGGCAGAATCAGCGCCGCGAACACGAACACCGCCGTGACCAGCTTCAAATCATTGGGATTCAGGCCAAACGACAGGGCGATGGCGACCAGTTCGCGGAACAGGATCGAGCCGAGAATGGCCCCGACAATCGCCAGCCCCACACCCGAAGCGCCGGTCAGCGCCTCGCCGATAATCACACTCGCCAAGCCCCACACCACCATGCCGATGCCCATCTGCGCGTCGGCGAAATTCTGGTACTGCGCCCACAGCGACCCGGCCAGCCCCACCAGCCCGTTGGACAGCGCCAAGCCGAACACCCGATACGCCTCCACATTGCCGCCCAAGGCGCGGATCATTTGCGGATTGTCGCCGGACGCCCGCATGGCGGTCCCCAGGTCGGTGCGGAGGAACGCCCACAAAGCCAGGGCGGTCGCCGCCACCAGCAAGACCATCAACAGCAGCACCGTGAGGTCGGCGGTGGGCACGCTCCAGCCGAACAGGTTGATCCGCTCGCCGCCGAACCATTGGACGCCGAAGCGCTCGCAATAGGTGGACAAGGTGGCCGCGCCCAGGAAGGGAATATTGCTGCGGCCCATGACCCGGAGATTAACCGAGTACAAAGCGGTCATGACCAAAATACCGGCCAGCAGCGGATTGATGCGGAAGCGGGTTTGCAGGATGCCGCTCACCGTGCCCGCCGCCATCCCGGCCAGGAAGCCCGCCCCGGTCGCCGCCAGCGGATGGATCCCGCCCTTCACCAGCAGCACCCCGGTCACGGCGGCACCGAAGGTCAAGGAGCCATCCACCGTGATGTCGGCGATGGCGAAAATCCGAAACGAGACATACACCCCAATCGCCAGCAGGGCCAAGATAGTGCCCAGGGTCAGGGCACCGATTAGCAAGGTCATGATCGCACCTCGTCGAAACTGACCGGGGCGCACCACAAGGCGCCCCGCCGCAAATAACTTTCCCCCGCCCCGACGCCTTCCCGGTCGTCGTGGAGCAGGTGCAACACCCCCAGCACCGTCTGGCTTTGCAGCAGCGCGTCGAGGGTTTCCTGCAATTTGATCAAGCCCTTATGCACCGGGCGATAGGGCACCACGGCGGCATGGCAATGACCGTGGATGGCCGATTCCCCGCCGCCCATGGGCCGCACAAAATCGGCCAGCGGCGACGCCGGGGCGCGGGCCACGAAGCCGACGATCAAGCAGGTTTCATCCGCATAGGCCGGTTCGGCGGTGAACAGCATCCGGTCGCGGAGGGCGGGAAAGTCGAACCAATCCCCGGCGATGCGGCCCGGCGGCTGTTGCAGCGCCGCGCCCACCAGACTGGCGGTCTCGGCCACGATGACCAGCGCCACCTGGTCCGCTTGGCACAGCGCCAATGCCGCCGCCGCCAACTCGCTCAAGGCCAGCGGCGGCGCTTCCGGGGACATGCCGAAGCGCAGCAAGTGGCGGAATCCGCCCTCCGCCCACAGGCCATGCAGCAGGCTGATTTCCGGCACCAAATCGCCCTCCCGCGCCAGCCAGTCGGGATGGGCCGGATCGTCGCCGGGCAGGGTAATCGCCAAGCCGTCCACCGCCAGCAATTCGCCCGCCCGCGCCTGAGCCTCGTTGCCGCTCAGGGTGCCCAAGCCCAGCGCCATGGTTTGGGTGGTCATCCGCCGCGTTACCGGGCAATCAGCCATATTTCGGGTGGTGGGGGGGGGGG
>NZ_JBTEKS010000509.1:0-2607 GCF_054333355.1 Methylomagnum sp.
GCTCAGCCAACGGGAACGCCGGGAATCCGCCGTTGGGTTGTCCGGTTCGCTCCCTTCGACTCCGCTCAGGAAACGCCTTCGATTCCGTTCAGGAAACGAACCGGACAGCTCAGCGGCATCGAAGTCTGGACGTTGTTAAAGCATTTTCATTTTGGCTTTATGGCGTTCACGTAGGCCGACTCGGTTTTGAAAACCGAGCCGGCCTTTCTCGCTGCCGTACACTCATGTTGAAAACGCGCCAGGCCATCTCCTTAACATCCCCTGCCTTCATCACCCTGACGCATAACGCCGGGATAATCATTCCCAGGATGCGGAACGCATACGAGCCTTGCGTCGCACTGGGCCACGGACGGCCCACCACCGCGCCGGTTCACGTCGGCCACAACACCAACAGCCACACCAAGCCCGCCGCCAGCAAGGACAGCAGCACCGCCGCCGAACCCACGTCCTTGGCCCGGCCCGACAGTTCATGGCGCTCGAAGCCGATCCGGTCCACCACGATCTCGATGCCGGTGTTGAGCAGCTCCACGATGAGAACCAGCAGCACGCTGCCCACCAGCAAGGCTTTTTCCAGGCCGGTTTTGCCTAGATACAAGCCCAGCGGGAAGGCGACGGCGAGAAGATAGACCTCCTGCCGGAAGGCTTCCTCGCTCTGCCAAGCCGCCTTGAAGCCTTTCATGGAATTGAGGAACGCCGCGTTGATACGGGCCGCGCCCGTGAGATTTTGGCCTGCCATAAGATCGGTTTTGAATGGTTGGAATTGTGGAAAGGAGTACGGGCGTCCCCGCCCGTGGGCGGCCCCGCCGGTTGGGGGCCTGGAGGGCCGCGCTCCGGGGTCAGATTCAGAGGCGCTGGACTTGGCTCCAAACGCCGTCGATCCAGGATTTTTCCACCCTCAACTCGCCCCGCGACAGCCAATCGGCCACCGCTTGGGCCACGTCGGGATAACGCACCTGGATGGCCCGGCTTTGTTCGAGCCAAGCTTCGATGGTGGGACCGTCCAAGCGCTGCATGACCTCGCCCAATTGCAGGACGTCCAGGGCCAGCGCGTTGGAAAGCTGCTCCAACTGCCCGCGCAGTGGCTTCACCAGGATTTTCTTGCCCTGATGTAGCGCCTCGCTGGGCAGTTCGAAGCCCGCGTTGCAGATCACGCCCGCCGCGTCGGCGAAGTCGCGCTGGAATTCCGTCCGGGACAAGGGCTTGACCTGGATGTGGTCGGCGTGTGGCGGCGACCCATCCAGCGGGGTCGGGCTGTAAACATGAAACTGATAGTGACGGAACGGCGTCAGCAGGCGGACGACCTGATTCACGTCTTCAAAGGGCAGATAAACGATGATTTTATCCGGCTGTGGCGCCGGGGACGCCAGGTCGGTTTCGATGAGGGGCGGCAGGATGGGCTGGTGGAAGTGATGCCAATGCACGCCCAGCCCCACGGAGACCGGGGCGAAATGCTTGAGCACCTGGGTGCCGAGGAGGTCGGCCCCGCCCTTGGGGATGTCGTAGTTGAAGGCGTACTGGTGGCCGATGCCGACGGTCTTGACGCCGCGCGGCTTGGCGGCCCAGGCCGTGACCGGCTCGAAATCGCTGATGACCAGATCGTAGCCGCTTAAATCCAGATTTTTCACATCGCGGACGAAGGCCGGAAGGTTGTTGCGGAAGGCGGTCTTGAGGTAGCGCACATGGCCGGATTGGGTGGCGAAGGTCAGGCCGGGCCGCCATTGGTAATCACCGAAAACCTCCATCTCGAACAGATTTTCCCAAGGCCGCCCCGTGAATAGAAAAGTGGTTTCGATGCCTGCCTGCTTGAGCTTGGGCGCCATGGCCCGAGCGCGGGTGATGTGTCCATTGCCGGTGGCTTGGACGCCATAAAACAATTTCACTGCCAAAGTAGCTCCAAACTGATGAGGGCCAGCCCGGTGCCCAGCAGGGCGCCGATCAGCGTGTCGGTGGGAAAGTGAACGCCCAGCACCACCCGCGCCATGCCGATCAGCGCGGCCCACGCCAGCAGCACGGGCGAGAGGGCCGGATATTGGAACGCCAGCAAGGTGGCGACCAGGAACGCGGCGGAGGTGTGGCCGGAAGGAAAGCTGAAGCGGTCGGAGGGGATGATGAAGCTCGGGATGTTGAGCGCGACCGGCGGACGGTCCCGGCGGCACGAGTTCTTAAGCACGAAGTACACGGGGCGCTCGATGGCGAATCCCAGGGCGAGGCAGGCCAGCAAGTTCAACTCGGCGGGCTGCCCAGACCAGCCCAGCAGCAGGGCCAGGACCACATACCAAGGCCCGTCGCCGGTCTTGGAAATGGCGCGGGCGGCGGACACCAGGAATTTTTGGGACTTGCGCCGCGTCACCCACAGAAACAGGCTGACGTCGACGCTGTGAATCGTCTGTATGAATTTCATGGCTTGGCACTCCCATAGTGGTAGTGCGGCCAAATTAAGCGCGCCGCATGACACGCCGGTGACGGCTTGGTGAAGAGTCGATGACGGCGGAAAACCAAGCGCTATGATTGTTGGGATTTGGCCGAAGCAACTTCCGCGAACCGTTGTGGGAGCGGTCTTTAGGCCGCGACCGGTCGCGGAATCGTCGCCGTCTAAAGAACCCTCCC
>NZ_JBTEKS010000510.1:0-2571 GCF_054333355.1 Methylomagnum sp.
TCCGGACAGGTTCCCGCAACGCGAAGGGAATCAGCGGGCGGGAAGCCGCCGCCGCCAGCGCGGTGATGCCCATGCTGGCCCGCAAGGCGCCATCCAACAGGGACGGGTGGAAGCCTTCGACCGGCCAGGGTTCCGCCTCCGGTGGCAGGCGCAGCAAGGCCAGGGCTTCCCGCTCGCCCCCGTGGACTTCCTGAGTCACCCGGTAGCTGGGACCATACTCCAAGCCCATGGCGCGGAAGCCTTCATAAGCCGCCGCGCCGTCCTTGCGATGCGGGCAGCGGGACCGGATGGCGGCGAGGTCCAGGCGGGGCGGGGCGGCGTCCTCCGCTGCGCTGACACCGAACACGATGTGACCCCGTGAGCAGAGCGCATCCGCCGGGCCGCTCAGAATGGCGAAAGCGACTGCGCCGCTGTCCTCCGGCGTCAGGACGAGGCGGGCTTCGGTTTCCGCCGGGACTTCCAGGGGATTGATCCAGGTAACGCCGCGCAGCGCGGCGACTTGCCGCTCACCGGCCAGAACCGCACCGGCGCGGGCCATTTCCAGATGAGCGCTACCGGGCAGCATGGCCCGGCCCGCGACGCTGTGATCCCGCAGGCAAGCTTCATCGGGCTGGAAGGTTCTGGCAAATACCTGTTCCCGCAAGGTGGAAACATTGGCGTCCAACAAGGGATGCAGACGCGGCTTCGACAACAGCGACGGGCCAGCGGACGCGGCGGGCAGCCAATAAGCTTCCTCGGCGAAGGGATAGGTCGGCAGCGGAATACGCCGGGCGGGGCGGGGCCGTTTTAACAGAGACCAGTCGATCCCGGTGCCCTGAATCCACAGCTTGGCGAGCTTCGCCAGATTGCCACCACGCAGCAGGCCATCTAAATAGGCCTGGTCCTCCGGCGAGTCGTCGAACAGCGGTTCGCCGGACGGCGCGGGCGGACTCCCGGCGAACACGCCACCCAGACCCGCCCGGCCCGCGAGGAAGGCATCCAAGCCGTCCAGCAGGGCATCGAAGCCAGCGGCGATGATGGCGAGCCGTTCCCGCATGTCCTCGCGGCCCACTTGCAGGGTGTAGGCCACGTCGCCCGGATGGAGCGGCGTTTCGCCCGTTGCGGCGGCGCGGCGGTGTGCCAGATAGGCCCGCAATTGCGCCACCTGCCGCTGCAAACCAGCCCGGTCCTTGGCGCTCAACAGGAATAACTCGGGATGCCCGGTGTCCGGGGCGGCAGCCACCGCCAAGCTTTCCGGCTCTTCCACGATGAGGTGGGCATTGGCACCGCCCGCCCCAAAGGAACTGAGTCCCGCCCGTCTCGGCAACGGCTTGCCGTCGGGACCGAGCGGGCGCCACGGCTCCAAACGCCGCTGCACATAGAAGGGCGAGCCGGAGAAATCCAGGTTGGGGTTCAGTGCTTCGGAATGTAGCGAGGGAACCAGGGTTTGGTGCCGCATCTGCAACAGCAGCTTGGTCAGTCCGGCAATTCCGGCGGCGGATTCAAGATGGCCGATATTCGATTTCACCGAACCCATCGCGCAGCTTCCCCCGGCGGACCCGGCCACCTCGAAAGCCTTGCGTAAGCCCGTCAGTTCGATGGGGTCGCCCAGCGCCGTGCCGGTGCCGTGGGCTTCGATATAGCTCAGGCTGGCGGGCGGAACGCCTGCGGCTTCCAAAGCGCGGCGGATCAAATCCGCCTGGGCGACGGGATTGGGCACCGTGTAGCCGTTGGTCTTGCCGCCGTGGTTGAGGGCGCTGCCGAGAATAACGCCGTGGATGATGTCGCCATCGGCCAGCGCCGCCGCCAGCGGTTTCAGCAGCACCGCGCCCACGCCCTCGCCGGGCACGTAGCCATCCCCGCCCGCCCCGAAGCTGCGGCAGCGCCCATCGCTGGCGGCGAACTTGCCTTGATTCAGTAGGCGGTATTTGTTGGGGTGCAGGGTCAGGTTCACGCCACCGGCCAGGGCCAGGGTGCAGTCGCCGTTCAGCAAGCTCCGGCAGGCCAGATGGATGGCGGTCAGTGACGAGGAACACATGCTGTCGATGGCCATGCTGGGGCCGGACAAGCCCAGGCAATAGGACACCCGGTTGGCGATGGACGCGAACGAGGAATTGGGCAACTCGCCGGACTCCGCGCCGTACAACTGATAATGGCCGTACATCACCCCGACGAACACGCCGACCCGTTCCCGGCTCAGGCTGTGCCGGGTGTGGGCGGCGTTTTCCAAGGTTTCCCAGGCGGTGCGTAGGAACAGCCGCTCCTGCGGGTCCATCAACTCGGCTTCGGCGGGGGAAATGTGGAAGAACGGCGCATCGAAACGGGCCACCCCGTCCAGGAATCCGCCCCAGCCGCCCGGCGTTTCGCCAGCGGGGCAATGCCGGGCTTGATCCCAGCGGTCGGGGGGAATCTCGGTGATGCAGTCCCGGCCCTGGCTCAGGTTTTGCCAGAATTCGTCCAGGTTCGCGGCTTGGGGATAGCGGCCCGCGAGGCCGATGATGGCGATTTTTTCCCCACCGGGCGCGGGGCGGGTGGTGACGCTTTCGCTGTGCGCCGGATACTGGTGAAGGGAATTTTCTAGGCCGTTCGCGC
>NZ_JBTEKS010000511.1:0-2564 GCF_054333355.1 Methylomagnum sp.
TCGCCTACACCCTGCAATGTGGCCGCGAGGCGCTGCCGGTGCGGTTGGGTTGCGTGGCGAGTAGCCTGGCCGACCTGCGCGACAAGCTGCGGGCCTATGTCGCCGGGAATGGCGAGGGTTCGGGCGCGGTGCTGGTCACGCAACACGGCAAGACCACCGGCTCGCTCAAGGAAACGGCGGACGCGGCATCCATCGAAGCCGCACTGAATGACGGCGACTTGCTGGCTGTGCGGCGGCTGTGGGTGGCCGGGGCCGATGTGCCTTGGCCCCGGCTCTGGACGGGGCGACGGGTCCGGCGCTGTTCGCTGCCCACCTACCCCTTCGCCCGCCAGCCCCATTGGGCCACCGACCTCTTGGCCGAAGCCGCCCGCGACCCCTTGGACAAGATGCTGTTCGCGCCGACCTGGACCGCCGCGCCGCTGTCCGCCGCACCGCCTGCCGAACCGTCCGGCCAACGGCGCGTGCTGCTGGTGGGCGGGCCGGGCCGCGCGGCATTGGCCGACCAACTCAAGCGGCGGCACGCCAAGGATGAAGTGCTGGAAATCGACGCCGCCGAGTCCGCCGGGGAACGCCTCGCCGAACTTCTACCCCTCGATCTCGTGTACTTCCTGAGCGGTCTGGAGACGGAAGACGCGGACATGGAGGATGAAACCGCCTACGAACGGGCGCTGGCAGAGGGCACACTCGCGCTGTTCCGGCTGGCGAAAGCCTTGCTGGCGGCGGGCTACGAGCGCAAGCCCCTGATTCTCAAAGCGGTGACGGGCCAGGTCTACCCGGTGTTGGGCGGGGAACGGCTGCGGCCTTTCGGCAGTGGTTTGCACGGGCTGTGCAAGGCCATGGCGAAGGAAATACCGGCCTGGAAAATCGCTTGCATCGACGTGGGCCTGCCCGGACCAGCGGCCAGCGGCGCAGCCTCTTGGGAATCGGTCGCCGCCGCGCTGGTGGCGGAACCCGCCCACACTCAAAGCGAGGATGTTGCTTGGCGGGGCATGGAGCGCTATGCATTACGCATCGGTCCTGCCGCGTTGCCGCCCGTGGTGGCTACGCCGTTCCGGCGGCAGGGCGTCTATCTGATCATCGGCGGCGCGGGCGGCATCGGTTATGAACTGGCCCTGCACCTCGCCCAGACGGCAGCGGCCTGCGTCGTTCTGGTGGGGCGCAGCGAGCCGGACGCCCAGCGGCGGGAGCAACTCGCCCGCCTCGAAGCCTTGGGGGGGCAGGGAATTTATCTGCAAGCCGATTTGGCCGACCTCGCCAGTCTGAGCCACGCCGTGGCCGAAACCAAGGCGCGGTTCGGCGCAATCCACGGCGTCATCCACTCCGCCGTGGCCCTGCGCGACCAGGCTTTCCGCAACATGGACGAGGCCGGCTTCCTCCACGCCATGCAGCCCAAGGCCAGGGGCACGGTGAACCTGGCCCGCGCCCTGGACGGCGAGCCGCTGGATTTCGCGATGTTCTTCTCGTCCGCGCAATCCCTGATCGGCAGCCCCGGCCAGACCAATTACGTGACGGCCTGCGCTTTCCAGGACGCTTACGCCGCCGCCCTGGAGCAGCGCCGAGCCTGTCCCGCCCTGGTGGTGAATTGGGGTTATTGGGGTAGCGTGGGGGTCGCCACCGACAAGAAATATCAGGTGATGTTCGAGCGCCAGGGCATCCGCTCCATCGAGCCGGACGAAGGCATGGCGGCGGTTGACCGCATCGTCGCGGCGCGGGCGCGGCGCATCATCCCGTTCAAGGCCGACGAGGCGGCGTTGCGGCAAGCCGGTCTCCTGAGCGAAACGCCCGTCCTGCCCAGCCCAATTCCGCTGGCTCCGGTCCCCGAACCCGCTAGGTGCGCCGCCGCCACGGTTCAGGCACCGCCCGCCCCGCCACCCGCCGGGGCAGCGTCTCATTCGCCAGGGCAGATCGAAGACTTCCTGGCCGAACGCTTGGCCCGGCTGCTGGGCGTCCCTGCCGAGAGCGTCCGGGGCGCGGCCTTCCAGGAGTTGGGCATCGACTCCATCCTAGGCATGAAGTTCTTGCAGGACATTGAGGCCGCTTTCGGCTTGCGGCTTTATCCCAATGAGTTGGTGGAACACGACAGCCTGGAAAAACTCGCCGCCCATCTGTCCGCCGAGTTGACGGCCCGGCCAGATCGGCTGACGGTACCGGGAGAAACGAAAGCCGCGCCGACGGCGGAGCCAGCGCCGATCTTCCTGCTTAGCTCGCCCCGCGCCGGTTCGACCCTGCTGCGGGTGATGCTGGCGGGGCATTCCCGGCTGTTCGCGCCGCCCGAACTGCATCTGTTGCCCTTCGTGTCCATGGGCGAGCGCGCCACCCAACTGGATGAAACCCGCCAGACGCACCTTCGGGAGGGACTGATCGAGGCCATCCGCGCTTTGGAGGGCGTGTCCCTGGAAGACGCCCAGGCTCGCGTGCGCGGAATGGAAGCACAGAATCTCCCGACGGAGGAGGCTTATAGCTATCTACAAGCCAAGGCGGGCGGGCGGCGGCTGGTGGACAAATCGCCCTCCTATGGGATGGACGCCCGGATTCTGGCGCGGGCCGAAACCGTCTGTCCCGGT
>NZ_JBTEKS010000512.1:0-2526 GCF_054333355.1 Methylomagnum sp.
AAGACCCACGCCTAGCGACCCGCGCCGCCGCCGACCCGCTGATTCCACCATTCCGCTTGCTGCCACTGTCCGCCACCGGGCGCATAGTGGATGCGGGCGCTTTCCGGCTCGAACCGGCAGACCACGCGGACCCGGAAGTCGGAAAGCGCCTGACCGCCAAGAAATGGCTCGCCATTGACGAGGTCAAGGACGCCACGTCCATGCTGGCGGAGTTGGTGAGCCGGGCCACGGCGCGAGGCGGCGCACATCATCGGGTATTGATCTATTGCGACCGACGGGAAGACGCCAAGAAGGTCGCCGACGGCCTACGCAAGGCGGGTGAGGTCGAATTGCTCACCGGCGCCCGGCGGGTCTTCGAGCGCGAGAGCCTTGCCCAGCGCTTGGCCGATCTCGGCTTTCTCGCCGGATCAACCAAGTGCCCACCCCGCCCCGCCTTCCTCGTCGCCACCTCCGCCGGGGAAGTCGGCGTCGACCTGGACGCCGACCACCTGGTCTGCGATTTGGTGGCCTTCGAGCGGATGGTCCAGCGCCTGGGGCGGGTGAACCGGCGTGGCACGGGGGACGCCCGAATTGAGGTCATCGCCGCGCCGCTGCCCAAGGAAAAGCCCGCCGACGCCACGGCCCGCCTCGCCCGACGGCGGGCGCCGCTCGACGCCTTGCCCGAGGCGGGCGAAGGTTGGCGCGACGCCAGCCCCGCCGCCTGGGTGGCCTTGAAGCATCGCGCCGCCGCCGATCCCGCACTGGCCCGGCTCATCCAGGACGCCACCACGCCGCCGCCGCTCCATCCCGAACTGACCCGCGCCGTGGTGGACGCCTGGTCGATGACCTCGCTGCGCCATCACGCGGGCCGACCGGACATCCAGCCTTGGTTGCGGGGCTGGATCGACGACGACAAGCCGCAGACGACGGTGATTTGGCGGGAACACCTGCCCTGGCGCGACGGCGAAGACCCGGACTCCGGCGAGGTGGCGGCGTTCTTCGAGTCCGCGCCGGTGCATCTGAGCGAAACCCTGGAAGCCTCCACCGGCGAGGTCATCGACACGCTCATCAAGCGGGCGGCGAAGATCGTCAAAGCTGCCGCCCAGAATAAGCCCGCGCCCGACCCCGAGGCGGCGAATCCCCTGCATCCTTCGTCCCCGGCCTTGCTGCTGCTGGACCGCTCAGGCCAAGCCCGGCCCGTGCGGCGCGGCGATTCCAGCCCCTGCGGGCTGACCGTGGGTGAGTTGGCGGACTTGGCGGGCAAGGAGAAAGAGGCGCTGTTCTCCGCCATGACCGGGGCGCACGTCGTCGTCCGGCGCGACTTGGGCGGATTGAGCGACCACGGCTTGCTCGACGAGGGCACGGCCCACCCGCCTACCACCATCGACCACGGCTGGCCGACGCAAAGTTTGCGGGAAGTCATCGGCTATCGCGTCAGGCCCGGAGACGGCGAACCGACGGAACAACACGGCTGGCAAAGCGTCCACCGTTTCCGGCGGGCGCCCGAGGACGCCGAGAACGGCCAGCCGCCCATCGTGGTCGAGGTCTACCGGGGGAAGAACACCCCCCGCCAAGGCGACCCCGCCGTTTCCCGGAAAGCTCAGGCACTTGATGAGCATCTGTCCTGGACCGGACAGGAGGCCGACACGCTGGCCCGCGCCCTCAACCTGCCCGACGACTACCGGACCCTGCTGGTCGCGGCGGCGGAGGCCCACGATCTGGGCAAGAACCGCACCCTCTGGCAGGACGCCATGAACGCCCCCAAGGATGAACATCGCCCCTACGCCAAGACCACTGGCGGCGGCAACCCGCGCCGCTTGTGCGGCTACCGGCACGAGTTCGGCTCGCTGGGCGATGTGGAATCGCGCCGCGCCATTCAGGACTTGCCGGACGACCTGCGCGACTTGGCCTTGCACCTCATCGCTTCCCATCACGGCTACGCCCGCCCGGTCATCGCGCCGGTCGATCCCGCCGCGCCGCCGTCCGTGCTGGCCCAGCGGGCGCAGGAGGCCGCGTTGCGCTTCGCCCGTTTGCAAGAACGCTGGGGACCGTGGGGGCTGGCGTGGTGGGAGGCCATCTTCTGCGCCGCCGACCAACGCGCCTCGCGCAAACTCGATAACGATCAACCCGCTAAACAGGAGACACCGTGATGGGCAGGGCTGCAATCCCCGTGGATGTGTTGAATCCGGGGCAGGTGTTGGCCTGCCTGGGCTTCTTGGAAGCGGCGGACCAGTTGGCCGGGTCCGCCGAGGGTGGCTTTGAATGGGACGCCGCGCCGCGTTTCGTGCTGCGGGCCGACGGGGCGGGCAACCCGTTCGCCGACGTGCTGGCCTTCCTGGCCGGGGCCGAGGTTCACGTCGTGACGCCCGCGCCGCCAGACGACATGACCGCGTCTCGCGGAGCCTCAGCGAGCGCTTTGGTTTTTCGTACTGAGGAATCGACACCTGCGTTGACCGGCACAAACGGCGCGTCGCGTGCGTCCCTCGCCCAGTCCAGCGCCGTCGCGCCGGCCCACCAGACGAGCAGCACTACCGACAGCGCCACCCA
>NZ_JBTEKS010000513.1:0-2515 GCF_054333355.1 Methylomagnum sp.
CGGTGCTGGTTCGCAGCCGGGAGAGCCGCCGCCGCAGGGGCGAAGTCGGCCTCGGATGGTGATGGACATAGCCGGGTTCAAACAACCGCAGGCACTCGCGGGCGATGTTCTGGGCCGACGTGCCGCCGTTCTGCAAGGGCAAGAGGGCTTGCAGCAGCTCGGGCGGGAGATCGGAATGGATTTCCTTGCCCAGCGCCGCCGCCACATAGACCACGGACGAATAGCGCGTCACCAGCGCCTCGCAGTTGGCGATCATGTGGTCGGTGTGGCCGTCGGCGAAATGAATGGCCTCGGGCGCGTAGCGTTCCACCTCGCGGCCCGCCCGGTGCGGGTTCTCGTTGGGGTGGAACTTGAAGATGAGAGGGCGGCCGGCGGCGACGCGCCGGGCCTTCTCGATGAACTTGCGGCGGTTCTCGTACTTGAAGGTTTCCCGCATGTCGGAGGTGGCGACCAGCACGTAATCCCGGTGCGGGAAGTCGTTGTCCCGGAAGGCGTCGCAGTGGTCGAAATTGGGGATGCCGGTCACCCGGACCTTCTCCGGCCTGACGCCCTTGCCGACGAACAGGTCTTTGTAGCCGTGGGAGGCCACGCAGAAAATGTCGTACATATCGGACAGCCCGGTGGTGGAGGTCTGGGCCAGCCAGCGCGGCAGGCGCAGGGTCTTGACGAGGTGGAAGGCGAAATTCTCGGGGTCGGTCATGCCCTCCTGCACCAGGACCAGCTTGCTGCCCCGGATGCGGCGCGGCACGATGAGGTCGCTGCACGTCACCACTAGGTCATAGCGCCGCGCCTTGCCCTCGATGTCCAGGGCCACGCCCTGCTCGTGCAGATAGCGCATGGTCTTCGCCAGGAAGCGCCCGCCCATCACGGTGAAATCCAAGGCACCGGAACGTTGCACCAGTTTGCCCAGGCCGTCGCAGAAATACGGCGTGAAGTATTTATCGAATTGCGGCAGATGCTTGGATATTTGGTGCATCATCTTGGTTTGATTCAAAGAGCCGCAAACGAATAATGCCTTCATGGGTTTCTCGCTGTTGTAAGTGCCGGAAGTAGAGCGGTTTTGATTCGAGTATCCGGTTTAACCCCCCCAACCCCCCTTATCAGGGGGGCTTTTCTCCCTCCCCTGATAAGGGGGATTGGGGATGAATTTAAAAGAGCCTGTACACCCAAAGTGAAAATATTCTAGCCCTTGGAATAACGTCCAAACTAATTACGGACTCCAGACCGGATTAATTTATATGGCAATAAAGCCGGTATTTGGGAATGAGCAAACATCCGCCACAAGCTTTATGCAATCTCAAACCACACCATAAATCTTCTCCGCCCATTCCTGTCTCCCAACGCCCGCTATCAGGGCATCGACAAAATCCTCGGCCCGCCGCTTTTCATCCTTCGTCAACACCGGATAAATCCGGCCATAAATGCGATTGAACTCCCTGATATGTTGCAGTGTATAGGGCGGCTCAATACTCATGAAATAACGGCGCAATTCGTCGAATCTATCGGAATACAAAAAGCTGACACTGGCGGCTGTCTGCATGACACGCTTCCTTTTTTTCTACGCCGAAGATAGGAACGCAGGCTGTGGGCCGCGTAGGCTGAGCCTAAAGATAGCGGCCCGATGCGTAAGTTAAATGACGAAAGGATTGCGGTTTGATGGCAGGCCACCGAATGGGGATTCCGGGCGTTTATCCTGACCATTGATGGGCGGGCTATTCCAAACCCCTCCCCGGCCTCCCCTTATCAGGGGAGGAGAAAGAGGGAGAGGGAGCAAAAAACCCCCTGATAAGGGGTGCAGGGGGGTTTAACCGGATACTCGAATGAAAACAGCCCTAATTTCACGAATTAGAAGCATCCATGGGATAGGCTGGCCGGTCACTTCCTCGAAAACATGCTGGAGTTACATAGATGACACCCTATGAAGATTCATCCCCCGAGTATCGCCCCCTGGATTTGATATTCCGTGAGCATTTGGAAAACACCCTCGAATGCGGCCAAGTCATGGGTCAATTGTTTTCAAATCTGCACGCGCCGGACGAGCTTATCGCCCAGATAAAGCATCTGGAAGAAAAAGGCGACCAACTGACCTTGGAAGCCCATAACATTCTGGATTCCCTGCCCTATTCCGAAATCATCCAAATGACCCAGCAATTGGTCCACCATTTGGACGATATTGTGGACGGCATGAATAACGTGGCCCGCATCGTCGATATATTCACCCCGACGGAAGCTCAGGAGGCCGCCCATCAGTTGCTCGCCACGGTGCTGGCGATGGTGGAGGAATTGGGGAAGGAAATCGGGAAATATCCCGCCAATGAATTGGCCGACGTGCGGGACTGCCGGGCCGCGCTCAAGCGCTGGGAGGAACAGGCGGATGGCACTTATCATCAATGGCGGAAGGCCCAGCGGCATCATGGGACGCTGTCCATCATCGCCGAGCAGGATTGGACGGAAATCCTAGGAATCCTCGAACAGACCACGGACGCCTGTTACCACGCCGTGCTGGTTCTGGAGA
>NZ_JBTEKS010000514.1:0-2509 GCF_054333355.1 Methylomagnum sp.
GCGGGCGCGGGCGGAGCAATGGCGTTGTCGCTGATGGAGAGCCACAGCCGGTTACGGGCGAAGGGATAAGTGGGCAAGGCCACCGGGCGGGGCGGCGTCGTGCCGTAATGGCTGGCCCAGTCGATGGCAGCCCCCGCCACAAAGGCTTGAGCCAGAACTTCCGGGGCGGCATCGGCGGCGGGCGCGGCCACGCCGTCCCGTGCCTTGCCGGTGTGAACCCCGGCGCTGTCTCCGGCCAGGAAACCCGCCAGCTTGGCGATGGCCTCATCCAGGCTGTTCGCCACGAGGGCCAAACGGGCGGCGAAGGCTTCCCGCCGCACTTGCAGGGTATAAGCGATGGCGGACAGGCTGGGTTGTTGTTCCACCGCTGTCCAACGCTTGAGGCTGGCAAGCAGTTTCCCGGCGTAGTCGCGCACCCGTGTTTCGTCGCGGGCCGACAGGATCAGCACCACCGGGCCGACGGGCGAAACGGCGGCGGACTCGGGTGACTCGAATTCTTCCAACACCACATGCACATTGGCCCCGCCCGCGCCGAAGGAACTCAGCGCGGCCCGGCGCGGCTGTGCCACGCCGTCGATGACCGGGCGCGGCCAGTCGCTCAGTTCGCGCTGGACGTGGAAGGGCGTTTTGGCGAATTCGATATGGGGATTGAGCGTCCCGGCGTGCAGCGACGGCACCAAGCGGCGGTGGCGGAATTGCAGCAGCAGCTTGGTCAGCCCGGCGATGCCGGCGGCGGCTTCCAGATGGCCGATGTTGGATTTCACCGAACCCAGCGCACAGAACCCGGTGTCGGCGGTCCACTCGCGGAACGCCTTGGTCAGCCCGGCCACTTCGATGGGATCGCCCAAGGCCGTGCCGGTGCCGTGGGCTTCGACATAGCCCAAACTGCGCGGGTCCACTCCGGCCTTCCGCAAGGTAGCGGCGATGAGCCGGGCCTGGGCGTTGGGATTGGGCACGGTGTAGCCATTGGTCTTGCCGCCGTGGTTGGTGGCGGTGGCGCGGATCAAGCCGTCGATGCGGTCGCCATCGCGCAGGGCCGCGCTCAAGGGCTTGAGCAGCACCGCGCCCACGCCCTCGCCCGGCACATAGCCATCGCCGTCCGCGCCGAAGCTGCGGCATTTTCCCTCGCTGGAGGTCATGCCGGATTGGTCCATCAATAGCCCTTTATTCGGGTGCAATTCCAGATTCACCCCGCCCACCAAGGCCGTCGCGCATTCGCCCCGGCGCAGCGACTCGCAGGCCAGATGCAGGGCGGTCAGCGAGGCGGAACAGGCGGTGTCCACGGCCAGGCTCGGGCCTTCCAGATCGAAGAAATACGACACCCGGTTGGGGATGCTCCAATGGAAGGAACTCGGGACCAGCACATTGCCCTTGAGGGTTTCCTCCGCGCCGAACAGCGCGTACAGGCTCCACACCACGCCGGTGAACACGCCCATGCGGCGGGCCTCCGGGTCGGCCCGCAAGCGGTCGCGGGTATAGCCCGCGTCTTCCAAAGTGGCCCAGGCGGTTTCCAGGAACAGCCGCTCCTGCGGGTCCAGGTTCTCCGCTTCCAAGGGCAGGATGTTGAAGAACCGGGGGTCGAACTTGTCGTGGTCGGCGATGAAGCCCGCCCAGCGGGTGTGTACCTTGCCGTCCCGGTTCTTGTGCTGGCGGTAGTCCCAGCGCTCCGGCGGGACTTCGCTGATGCAGTCGCGCCCGTCGCGCAGCACGTCCCAGAAGGCTTCCAGGTCATCCGCGCCGGGATAGCGGCCCGCCGCGCCGATGATGGCGATGGGTTCTTCGTTATGATCTATAGGTCGGGCTGTTATTTCCCTCGTGGGTGTGGCCTTCAGGCCACGACCGGAATCCAGAGACTCCCCCCGTCGCGGGCTAAAGCCCGCTCCCACAGGCTCCACGGGGATGAACTCCGCCGTGAAATCCCCCAGCGGATCCGCCCCCCGCGTCGCCAGCGCCAAATCGGACAGGCGCTCCAAGCCATTCAAGAACGCGACCAGCCGCGCCCCGATGTCTTGCACCGCCGCCTCGTCCAATCCGACCGGCACCGCCAGCCGCACCCACAGGGCACCGTCGCGGGGCTTGCTTAGCCCAGTGCTGTGCGCCCCGGCGCGGATGCCCGTGGCGACGTAGAGCGCGGCGAGGAAGGCCGGAATCGGTTGCTTCAAGCCCCGCACGGCGGGCAAGCGGGCGATGTCCAGCAATACGCCGTGCCCGCCCGGCGGATTCAGCACCGGCAGACCGGCACGGGCCAGCGTCTCCGCCAGCGCCCGCACCTGCGCCATGCGGGCCAGCACGCCCGCCTCGGCCCCGGCCACATCGGCGCAGGCGGCGGCGAGCAACGAGCGGGACACGACCGGCAGGCCGCTACCGCCGCTCTGCACGAATTCCCGGCAACGCTGGTACAAATCCATATCGTGGCAGGCCAGCAGCCCCCCGGTGTTGCAGCCGAAATCCTTGCCCAGACTGGCGGTCAGGCCGTCGGCATGGGCGCAGAGGGCGTGCAGGATGTCGC
>NZ_JBTEKS010000515.1:0-2509 GCF_054333355.1 Methylomagnum sp.
CACGCCACGATAAATCTAATACCCCCGTCTGTGTGGGTGTCGGGGTGCGCCTTAACCCACCTTGCCGACGGGGATGGTGGGTTACGGCGCACGGCAAACTCAATATCGGTGGCGTGGCTTGCCGGATGTGCGCCTAACCCACCCTACAAGATTGGATTGGCACCGCCCAATACTCAGGTGCAGGATTTGTACTCGTAAAGGCGCAACGGCACCATGACCACGTCGGCGATGGGCAGCAGGGGCGTGACGCTGGCGAAGGAAATCGTCCCCAGCCCCGCGTATAGCGGATAGAGGATGTCCTTTTGATCGAAGGACGCCAGCATTTGCGGGTAGCTATCCCGCCAGACATGCTCGGTGACGGGCAGCGCCCGGCACTCGGTGGCGGGATTCGGGGCGGATTGCGAGTGGGTTTGGGTGGGTTGCGTGATGGCGCAACCGCTCAGGCAGCCGAGGGCAATCAGGGCGAGGCGTAGGTTTCGCATGAGGCGTTTTTCTCTTGGCGATGGGCGCGGAAGCCCCAAGCTTAAGTGGCGCGACCCTCCGAGTCCAGGCCGGGAAACAGCTTGGTTTCCGAATGGTGGTGGCGCGGCCAGGGTGGCTTCGCGGAAAATCGCCCTTCGAGTCCCGGCATCAACAACCCGCAAGGCCAACGTGACCATGCTGCCCCACGCCTTTCACTTCGATCCCACCTATGGCTATACCCTGGACCGGCTGCTGGAAATCGGCCCGCCCGAAGCGCCGCCCGACTTCGCCGAGTTCTGGCGGGAACGCTACCGGCGCGTCGCGGCTTTCCGCCCGGACCCATGGCTCAGCCCCGCCCATGCCGACCACCCGGCTTTCGATGCCCACGACCTGACTTACCGCTCCACCGATGGCTTCCTCATTGGCGGCTGGCTGCTGACGCCGCGTCATGCCCCGGTGCGGCGCGGCGTGGTGATCGGCCATGGCTATGGCGGGCGGGATGGGCCGGATTTCGAGGTGCCGGTGACGGACGCGGCGCTCTTGTTCCCCTGCTTCCGGGGCTTGTCCCGGAGCCGCCGCCCGCCGGTGTCCGACAATCCCGCCTGGCACGTCCTGCACGACATCGACAAGCGCGACCGCTACATCCTCGGCGGCTGCGTGGAGGATGCGTGGCTGGCGGTCTCGACGCTGATCGAGCTTTTCCCACAGACGGCGGGCCATATCGCCTATATGGGCGAGAGCTTCGGCGGCGGCATCGGCGCCCTGGCGTTTCCCTGGGACGAGCGCATCCGGCGGGTTCATTTGAAGGTGCCGACCTTCGGCCACGCGCCGCTGCGCTTGAGCTTGCCGACCCTGGGCAGCGGCGAGTCGGTGCGGACCTACGAACGGCACCACGGTCATGCGCTGGACACATTGCGTTATTACGATGCCGCCAGCGCCGCCCGGCATAGCCGGATTCCCGTCCACGTCGCGGCGGCGCTGTTTGATCCGGTGGTCGCGCCACCCGGCCAGTTCGCCATTTACAATAATCTGCCGGAGCCTAGACGCTTGTTCATGCTGGACGCTGGGCACTTCGATTATCCCCGCCGCCCGGAGCAGGACCGGGCATTGCGGGCCGACCTTCACGCTTTCTTCGATTCCTTATGAACCGCGAATATCACTGTTGGCGTAGCGTCCGCTTGCACCGCGACATGGAACTGCTGGTGTTCGGCCACGCCGGGGCCAAGGTGCTGGTGTTTCCCACCCGCGAGGGGCGGTTCTACGAATACGAGAATCTGCGGCTGGTCCACGCCTTGCGGCACAAGATCGAGGCGGGGCATTTGCAGCTTTATTGCGTGGAAGGGCTGGCCGACGAGACCTTCTATTGCTGGTGGCGGCACCCGGCGGACCGGATCAGGCGCTACATGCAGTACGAGGATTATGTGCTGCACGAGGTGCTGCCGTTCATGGCGTCCCGCAACGATCACGCTTGCACGATTTCGCACGGGTGCAGCCTGGGCGCTTTCTATGCCGCCAACATCGCCTTTCGCCACCCGCATTTGTTCCGCAAGCTGGCGGCGTTCTCGGGCCGCTACGATCTGACCGTGAGCCTGGAGCATTTCGGTAATCTGTTCGATGGCTATTACGACGAGAACATCTACTTCAACACGCCCTGCCATTTCCTGCCCAACCTGGACGATCCGGGCCGACTGGACGCCCTGCGCCGCATGGACATCGTGCTGACCATCGGCAGGGAAGACCCCTTCCTCGGCAATAATCATCACCTGAGCCACATCCTGCGGGAGAAGGGCATTCCCCATGCCTTACACGAATGGGATGGCCGCGCCCATCAGGGCTATTTCTGGCGGAAGATGGCGCCGTTGTATGTGTGATGCGCTGGTGGGTGGGAGCGGTTTTTAAACCGCGACCGACACGCCCCTAACCAACCCCATAGGACGGGTGGCGCTTTGCGGAACCCATCGCAACGAGATAGCTTGAGGATGGGTTTCGCTGCGCTTCACCCAGCCTATAAATTTTACGGGCGGCAAAATTGGGGGGTCTCGGCGGG
>NZ_JBTEKS010000516.1:0-2505 GCF_054333355.1 Methylomagnum sp.
CCCCGCTCCCACCTTCATATCGGACAAGGAGAAAGTCCATGCGCCTATCATTTCCCCCCGCCCATCCGGCGTGGCTGGCCGTATCGGTTCTGTTCGCCGCCGCTGCGCCCGCCCAGGCCCGTTCGCTGACCGTGACGGCCACCGCCTACAACTCCATCCGCGCCCAGACCGACGGCACACCGCATGTCGGCGCCTGCAACAAGCCAATCCGGCAGGGCGTGAACCTGCTGGCCGTCTCCCCGGACCTGATGAAAATGGGCTTGGATTGCGGCACCCAGGTCAAGGTGGAAGGCTTCGGCAATTTCGTGGTCTGGGACAAGATGGACGACCGATGGAAGCGCCGCATCGACATCCACATGGGCAAGAAGGTGGGCAAGGCCGAGGAATGGGGGGAGAAGAAGGTACGGATTCGTTGGTGACTCGATCCGCTGGCGCGTTCCCTGAGCGGAGTCGAAGGGAGCGCGCAGGCGGGGCGAGCAATCCCGATGCAGGACGCCTAACTGGCGGCTTTGTAACTCGACGATTCCCGGTAAACCCTACAGAATACGCCGCTCCCGTACCCTCATGGATTTACCCAGATGCCGAACCTCCGCACCCGCCCGCCGCGTCTCGCCCACTGGTGGCTTGCCTTGGCCCTGAGCCTGACCACCGCCCCGGCCAGCGCCGAGCCGGGCCTGCCCGAACCCGCCCGTAATGAATTGGAGACCGCTTTCCAACAAGCGGGCGCGGCCCTGCAAAAAGGCCCGGCCAATATCCCCATCGCCGGGCGGGCGGTGCTGCAATTGCCCACGGGCTACAACTTCGTGCCCGCCGAAGCGGCCCGCAGCCTGCTGGAGGCCATGGGCAATCCCGGCAATGAAAACGTGCAGGGCATGATCTTTCCGTCCGGGGACACCGAGACCGACTGGTTCATCGTGGCGACGTTCAATCCCGCCGGTTATATCCGCGACAACGACGCCAAGGACTGGAAGTCGGACGACATCCTCGCGGAAATCCGCAAGGGCACGGAAGCGGCCAACAGCGAGCGCCGCCGCCGCAGTTTGCCGGAGATGGAGGTGGCGGGCTGGGTGGAAGAGCCGCGTTACGAGGCCGACACCCACCGGCTGGTGTGGTCGCTGTCCAGCCGGATCAAGGGCCAGGCGCCGGGCGAGGCCGCCGGGATCAACTACAACACGCTGATGCTGGGCCGGGAGGGCTATATCAGCCTGAACCTCGTGACCGACCTCAACGCCATCGGCAAGCTCAAGGGCGTCGCCCACAACATGCTGGCCTCGCTGGAATTCGACGCCGGCAAGCGCTATGCCGACTTCCAGGCCGAGACCGACAAGGTGGCCGAATATGGGCTTGCCGCCCTGGTGGCGGGCGTCGCGGCCAAGAAGCTGGGCTTGCTGGCGCTGGCGGGGGTGTTCTTCGCCAAGTTCGCCAAGATCATCATCGCGGCGGGACTGGTGGGCTTGGGCGTGTTGGGCAAGGCGTTCGGGGGCAAGAAAAAGTCGGGGGACGCCTAAACAAGCCCCGCTGCGCCCGGATCGAGCCCGATGTCCCAATGCCGCCAATGCGGGGCACCGCTACCCGTGGATTCGATGGTGTGTGCCCACTGCGGCACCGCCAACGAAATCGACCTCGCCCTGATCCATCCCTACACGGTCCACGTCCCGGAAACCGAGCGCGTCTGCCCGGCGTGTGAAGCGCCGCTCCGCACCATTGACCTTCATCTATCCGGGACATTTTTGATCGAGCAGTGCGGCGGCTGTCTTGGCCTGTTTCTCGACACCAACGAACTGGGAACCCTGCTGGAGCTGGCCGTGCCCCATGTCCACGAAGCGGACCCGCGTCGGCTGCGCAAGCTGGCCGAGGAAACTTGGCGTCCCGAGGCCCATTGCCACTACCGGCGCTGTCCGGTGTGCCGGGAATTCATGCAGCGGAAGAATTACGCCCGGTTCAGCGGCGTGGTGGTGGACCGCTGCCCGGCCCATGGGATTTGGCTGGACGCCACGGAATTGCGGCGGCTGCTGTCGTGGGCGAAGGCGGGCGGGCTGGTGCTGGAGGGGGGCAAGGCCGACTTGGTTTTGAAAGCCTAGTCGGTCTTCCAGTTGTCGCGGCCAAGGGTTTCTTTTACGGTGCCGGCTCCGGTAAACTCGCGCTGGCTTCGTTATTTACCAAAAATCCTTAAAACAACAAAAGTGGTGACGCAATGCTGAAAGACTTTAAAGAATTCGCCATGCGCGGCAACGTCGTCGATATGGCCGTGGGTATCATCATCGGCGCTTCGTTTGGCGGCATCGTCAAGTCACTGGTGGACGACATCATCATGCCGCCCATCGGCTTGGTGCTGGGCAATGTGGATTTTTCCAACCTGTACGCGGTGCTTAAGGATGGCGCGACGGCGGGTCCGTACAGCGCCTTGGCGGAGGCCAAGAAGGCGGGGGCGGTGACGATCAATTACGGGCTGTTCGCCAATTCCGTGATTAGCTTCCTGATTGTCGCCTTCGCGGTGTTCCTGCT
>NZ_JBTEKS010000517.1:0-2503 GCF_054333355.1 Methylomagnum sp.
AGAACTGAGGGTGTAGTTCTGGTAATTGCCCACGCTGTCCGAGGCGGAGTAGCCGCCGCTGTAATGATCGGCGCCGTCCTGCGTCCACCAATAGGCAGGGTTGTCGAACGGATACGGGACGCCCATGCTGAACTGGGTCCATCCACCCAGTCCCGACTCGAAGCCATCATGGAACAGCGTGGCGCTTTCCGGCGAGAAATCGCAGGCTCCAGCCGTGGAAATCACCGTGCTTAGAATGCCCGCCCCAGGCGCGGCCAGATCGACCGAGGTGGGGCCATAGTTGGAGAAACCAGCCAGTCCGTCAGCGTGATCGGTGGCCGCCACGGCGATGAGGCTCGCGGAGTCGTAGGACGATGGGTAGTGCGGAACAGCGTCATTATTCGTCAAATTATTATTACCCGCCGCCGCGACAAACAGGGTGCCCGCCGTGCCGGCGGCGTCGATGGCGTCCTTCAAGGTCTGGCTGAAACCATCGCCCCCCCAGGAATTGTTGGTGGCGACGATGTTCTCGCCGTGCTGCTTGAGCCAGGCGAAATAGTTGACGCACTCGATGGCGTCGCTGGTGGAACCGGAGCCGCTGGCGCTCAGGAATTTACAGGCGGCGATCTTGACGTTCCAGGCCACCCCCGCCACGCCTTCACCATTGTTGCCCGCGCCCCCGATGGTGCCCGAGGTGTGGGTGCCGTGGGCGTTGTCGTCCATGGGGTCGCTGTCGTTATTGACCGTGTCGATCCCGTAGATGTCGTCCACATAGCCATTGCCGTCGTCGTCCACCCCGGCGGCGCCGTTCGCTTCCTTGAGGTTGCGCCACATGTTGGCGGCGAGATCGGGGTGGAGATAGTCCACGCCGGTGTCGATGTCGCCCACCACCACCGAGCCGTTGCCGGTGATGCGGTCCCAAGCCTCGGGGGCGTCGATGTCGGCGTCGG
The DNA here is from genome assembly GCF_054333355.1 of Methylomagnum sp. Classification (NCBI taxonomy): domain Bacteria; kingdom Pseudomonadati; phylum Pseudomonadota; class Gammaproteobacteria; order Methylococcales; family Methylococcaceae; genus Methylomagnum; species Methylomagnum sp. The sequence continues at coordinate 930 of NZ_JBTEKS010000517.1, forward strand.
ACGAGCCGCCGGTCTGGCCGGTGTTGTTCATGCCCCATAACTCGCCGAAGCGGGCGTCGTTGGGCGTGGTCGATTTGGCGTAGACGAAATAATCGGGTTCGGCCAAGTCAACCGCCGAATCCCGCTTGAGCTTCTCGATGAATTGCGTCGTGGTCAGGGCATTGGATTTCAGCACTAATAACCGCTGCGGACCCGCGACGCTGGGCTGGCCTTTGCCAACCAGGGGGAACTGCTTGAGTAGTTGCACGTCACTGGGCGCGCCCATCTTGCTTTGCCCCTGGATACGGGCCAAGGTGGTTTGCAGGCTTGCGCCTGACTTGAGGCGCACGATCACCTGACCTTCAGGATAAGGGGCCGTGAACGGAGCCTTTCCGGCAACGTCTGGCTTGATCTTGCTTTTGTCCGTTTGATAGACCGCTTCGGGATGACCTTTCAGCGCTTCCTTTATCAAGGATTCGCTGGCCGCATTCGCTGCTGAGTCATTGCTGGTGGCGATAGACTCCGGTCCCCAGAAGCAGGCCATAACCATGCTTGCGATAGCTGTTCGGTTTAGGATCATATTGATTGCTCTTCGATAATAGAGATTGCTGAACCTGTTTTTTTTGGGTTCAACTTCTAAAGCTAGCGCTGATCTATAAGAATTACAAGCTATTTGAGTCTCTTATTTGCTACGTAATCCTTTTCTATTCAATGTGTCATGATAATTCGTCGGTCTCAACAGCAAGGTCCATGGATATACTTTAAATATTAACTGATTCAATGGGTTATATATTTTATTCCGGGAGGCATTAATAACATTAATCTTCCTGCTTACATAATTCCGTGATAAGAGCAACATGAGATAGGTCCGATATTCCCGTTAAAATGCCGACACGGGGTGTATGTGGGTAATTGTTACGAAATCCATGGGTATTTGTTGCTATTATTTTTCGCGTAAACTTCACGCAAGCACATCCTCCCCCAGTTAATTTCCGCCCTATGCGCCTTCGGCGCGAACGCACAGAAGTAAAAACCGCCATGCCCCGCCGCCTGACCACCCGCCCCGAACGCCGCCCGCCCACCTTCGATTTGGCGAAAAAAGCCTGCGAAGCCCATTTCCGCGAGACCGGACTGACCCCCACCACCGAGGTCGTCGTCGAGCGCATCGGGGTCCAGAACCGCCCCTTGATCCGCCGGGCCATTGAGGACTGGCTGCTGGACCTGCCAGCCCGGCTGTATCGCCGGGAAGGCGTGCCGGGCGTGCCCCCGGCGCTGGCGGAGCAGTGCCGGGAACTATGGGAAGCGGCGGTGCGGGTGGCGGGAGAGGCGTTCGCCGCCGAGCGGGCCGAGCTTCAAGCCACCCTCGCGGCGCGGGAAGCCGCCTTGGCCGAGGCGCAGGCCGTCCAGGCGACGCTGACGACTGATTTGAACGAATCCAGCGCCGCCCGCGCCGAGCTGGAAGCCATCGCGGCGGGCTTGCGCGAGGATTTGGCGGAGGAGCGCCAGCGGCGGGAATCCACCGTGGCGGCACTGGCACGCGCCCAGGCAGACCTGGAAAAGCTTCAGTCCGAGCGCGAGGCGGAACAACACCAAGC